>NZ_CAUYTL010000046.1:0-17245 GCF_963575615.1 Listeria rocourtiae subsp. hofi
GTGTACTTATTTCTATATACATATAAAGAGGATGGAACATCCGTTGATTTGTAGATCAACTTTTGTCCCATCCTCGTATTTTTCTAGGTCAGGATACTTTGTCTCAGACACTCCTTTTTGCTATTGCTATTTTATCCAAGCATATCCATACGCTGGCAACTCAAAACTGCCATTCACTCGTTCACCAGTTAATAAGTTCTCTGCACCTGCTGTTTCAATCATTACCACCCTATCGCTAACATTCGTGTAACAATAAACACCACCTCTTTTAAGCGCAAAAACGTTAGCTTCACTTGCAATCACTTCTTGCTGCTGGTATGGATTAAATGCTGATTCTCTCTTACGAACTTCCGCCAATTTCTTCAATCCTGAAAAAATGGCTCGGCGATATGTGTTGGTTTCTAATTCGTCTTGCAGTGTTCCCAAATCAAGTTTTTCGCGGTTAATTCGTCTTGGGATTCCTGACTTCTCGGCTGCTTCTTTGTCGTTTCGTGAGCCGAATAAAGAATGATAATACACGGCTGGGACGCCCATGACAGAAAATAGGATATGATGAGCGGCGAGCATTTTTTGTACTGCTAGGTCGTCAGATTCGCTGGCATTCCGTAGCGCATCGCTATAGTTGATGTTTAATTCGTAGATGGATTGGCTACCGTCTGGATTGTTTTTATAGGAAATCTGACCGCCATTTTGGACTACTTTTTCAGCTAGTTGTTCGCGGTCTAGATCGGTTAAAATGCCTTCTGTTGGGCGCATGCCGATGCCATCGTGAGATGCTAAAAAATTGAAATAGGTCGCTGTTTCGCTCATCGGTGTAATCGTTTTTGCCCAGTTGGTGAGATGGGTCGCATCGTGTGTTGTGAAAGCGTGTAATGTGAGTGGTGGCAACGGGAATTGGTAGACTTGATGGGCTTCGTTTTTACCATCGCCGAAATAGCTGATATTTTCTTTATGTGGTACATTCGTTTCAGTGATAATCTGTGTATTTGGTGCAAAATAGTCTGTTAGCAAGCGCCAAATTTGAATCACGGCATGTGTTTGTGGTAAATGAATGCAAGTCGTCCCAGATTCTTTCCAGAGGAACCCGATGGCATCTAGTCGAATCGATGTAGCACCCCGCGTGATGTAGGTTAGTAGTGTTTCGGTTAATCGGATGAACATATCTGGGTCTTGAATATTGACGTCGACTTGATCTTTGCTGAATGTGGACCAGACTTGTTTTTCTGATGTACCATATGTGTGGAAAAGCGGGCTCGTTCTTGGACGCACAACTTTTGTAACATCAAAATCAGGCTCTTTTTCTACAAAGGCTTGCTCAAATCCCGGTTTCCCTTGGAGAAATTGCTGGAACCAGTCACTTGATTCGGACATATGATTCGCAACGAAATCGTACATGAGTCGGTAATTTTTCGCCAAATCATCAATGTCTGACCAATCTCCAAGTTCAGGATTAATTTGCAAGTAATCCGTCACGGAAAAACCATCATCGGATGTGTAAGGAAACATTGGAAGTAAATGAACGTCCGTAATAATATCAGAAACAGTTTCGTCAAGCATGGTGCGCAAGGCTTGTAGCGGTTTTTGGTTCGCCGATTGGATGCTATCGCCATATGTGATAAGGTAAATATTTTTCTCATTGAGCGGCTCGGCTGGTGGAACGACTTGTTGCGCATCAATTAATTTTTCCAGACGATTGGCGATATCACTGCGTTTTGGTTCATCAAAAAGGCTCGCTAGATGATTGTTTATTTGCTTCGTTAAATCAAATCGGTTCATTGTTATAACTCCTTATATTTTAGAGTGAGATGGCTATGCGGCATAATCGTTGCTACATCTGCAATCGGTAATTCTGCCATATTTACTACTATTCCAGACTCGATGTCGATCGACTCATTTGTTGGATTGAAAACGCGTAAAATAATACCGTCACCGTCTTCTGCTAGTTTTAGGGTGCTGAAAAATGCGGCGTCATTCATCGTTAGTAGGCTCGCAGATGTTGGTAAATCATGCATTTTCGTTGGTTGTGGCAATTCAAAACGTTCCACTCGCTCTTCAAAACTGTTCAGCGTTTGCAGGTGATAACTGAGCTGATGGTCACGCACGCGTTCAGTAGCTTGAAACCAGTCGGCATTTGTGAATTCTTTGGTGAAGCGATAATCGTAGCTGAATTCTAGGTTGCCAAGCATTTGCGCATCTGGTGTTTCTACAACTTTATTGTTAATCCCAGAGGCGCGGCCGGGACGCCAAGCGATATTATCTTTGCCAAGCAATCCGACACTCCGGAAAAGCGTGAGAGCTAGGTAATCCCTAGTCGCTTCATATTCTTTCAAACCTTGTGTCAGAACACCAATCGCGCCCTTACTGCTAAGACTCACAGCAAAATTTTCAAGTGGATAAATCGGAACTGGTGCCTCGGCAAAACGGTTCTCACGCCAATTCGTAAAGTGCGGATTAGTGTTCGCGCGTCTGATAGTAGTGAACGCTTGATCCGCGTAGCTTTCCTCGCTAGCTGGCGCTTCGAACCTGACGCGAATGCGATGGTTCTTCGTTTTATTCGTAAGGCGGTGTTTAATACCAAGCGTATCTTCACCTTTTTTGAGCGTAAAAGTCGTCTCGATTTCTGTACCTTCTCCGCGCGCTAACGTATGGCGAACCGTCATGTCAGAAACGAGATTTGCTTGGCGCACCTGCACACATTTCGCTTCACCAGCAAGTTCTGCAACATCCCCTGCCAATGGAGAGAAATCATATGAATCGCCGTCATCAGCAACATCTTCAAACGTCATGAAGTTTTCCAATTGCTCACCAAATTTTGTCGTTAATCGTAGCTTCCCATCTACAACTTCAATCGTATAATACTCATTCGTAATTTTGGCCTCATCAACTGGTGCTACTTGATTCACTGAACCCACGACAATCTGCAACACTTGATAACTAAATGGCTCCATCGCAATTGCAGCGCTGACAACTGTACGATAATAGCCCGGAATTTCGACTTCCTGCTCGCCAGCTGCTGTTACCACGACCTTCTTTCCACCAGAAATGTAATCTTGCGCTAAAATCGTTTGTGGCACAGTATTCCCTAATACATCCGCCAAACATACTGCTTTTTCTTTCGTAAAAATCACCGTCTCAACCTGCTTTGTCATTGCTTTTGGTAACAAGTGAAAAATGAGAACAGCGCCTTGGTCAAATTCTGCACCTACTCCGCGCGCCATTTGCTTTTTCAAAACGTTGATAAGGCTATCACAAATACGCTCAGCCTGCTCCAAACGATGTATTATCGCGCTATTCGTCTCGTCCGAATTACAACCACCAATCGAATCATGCGCGTGCACATCAAACAGCAACTTAAAAATCTTATCCAACCAGCGTTTCGGATACGGCGCACCATACTTATTCGCCATCACCGCTAACGGTTCCAGCTGATGATAAATTTTATCCTCGATTCGGCTATTCGCAAGCTTAATATCCACGCGCTGTGACCGAATCGTATTATGAATTCGCGATTTTTGCGATGCCAAAAGTTCTCCTTCAATCACTGTCTCAAATTGCGAATCTCCCCACGTCGCTTCCATAAATGTCTCATAGTCAGATAACACAAACTGGTAATCCGATTGTTTCGCATTCAACCCTTCGATAGTCTCAGGAAAATGCTCACGAACCAATACCTGATCCCCGCCCGCTGGAAGTAATAGCTGTGATGTCGATTGATTCATCTCCCGCAACGTATCCAAAATCGGCGTCAATGTTCCTGACACATAACCCGCATCTGTCGCCAAAAATTTCCCCGGTCCATATCCGAAATACATGTAATTCGCCTTCGCAATCACCCCATCCGGAGCGCGCCATTGAAAATTCAAATCCGTTGCTACATCCTCCGTGTACAATCCACGCTGTAAAATCGCATATTCCATCCCAAAAGAGCGAAAAATAGATGGCAAATAAGCATTCTGTCCAAAAATATCAGGCAAATAACCAATTTTCATACTATGTCCCATTGCCTTCGCCGCGCGTGATCCATATAGTAAATTGCGAATGATTGACTCTTTGTGCACAAGTAACGTATCCGTCTGCGTATACCAAGGCCCTACAAAAAGCCGTTTTTGCACAATAAGTTGCTCCAATTTCGCCTTTTTCTCTGGCAAAATAGCAAGAAAATCCTCAATCACCGACATTTGCGCGTCGAATACGAACGATTTATACGCATCATCCCGCTCCAAAACATCCATCAAATGACGCAAATTTTCAATAAGCATCACGTTCGAATCTTCTATTGTAAAATACCACTCACGATCCCAATGCGCATGTGGCACCACGTGGACTATTTTTTGTTCTTTTATCATTTAAAAAACCTCACATCTCTATCAAAAGCGGATAGGGACTCCAAATTTCTGAGTCCCCACCAGCCCCTATTTAATAATCAATTTTTTCGCCATTGCGTTCTTTGCGTTTAATAAGTGCGTAACGGATGAAAATGTTACCAAACGCGATGATTGCAACACCCACTAGCATGCCGACAAGATAGGCTGGTAAATTTTCAACGAGCGGCCAACCCCAGATTGCTGGAAGTGGTAGCCATTGTACCGCACCAAGTGCAACCCCTGTACATGCGCCTGCAATTGCACCGATGATATTTAGTGGAATCGTGATGAGTGGGTTACGGAGCATGAATGGAATCGCGCCTTCTGAAATCGCTAAAAAACCGAGTAAGAAGGACGTGTTTCCAAGTAACCGCAAATCTTGTGAAAAGACGCGGCGGCCAACAATGAAACGATCAATAATAGTCGCCAAACCGATGCCTAGCGGCGGAATCACGATCGCTAACACACGCGGTGTCAACGGGAAGATGTGATCTGCTGACAAACCAATCGCAATCGCACCAGCTGCTTTATTCACTGGGCCACCAAGGTCAAACGCAGTAGCCGCAGCAATTACTGCCGACAAACTGAGCGTTCCTGACGTACTCATACTTGCAATCGTATCCGCAATCCATTTGTTTAGATGTCCAAAAACCGGATCGACAACATATAAATTCAGAACAAAAATAACTAAAACACTGATTCCAGGAACGATTAGCATTGGTTTCATCGCAGCTAGATTTTTCGATAATTTGACGCGTTGATTTAGGAATTTTGCGACATAACCAGCTGTTAGACCAAGGATTAGCGCGCCTAAGAAGCCACTTGGAATCCCGCCTTCGATGCCCCAGAAAGTGTAATGCAATCCGCCTGCGAACAAACCGCCCGCAAAACCAGCGATAAGTCCAACACGATCAGCAATAGCATAAGCTACGAACATACCGAACACTGGATAAATAAACTTAAAGAGCATATTGCCAAAACCGTCGAGGTAATGCAGAAACTCTTGCAAACCGCCGACACTATTATATGTCGGGTCACCAATCATTCCGATATCAAGACCGAGTGCATAAACCCATGTTAGCTTTGCAATACCAAGCATTAAGCCCGCCGCAACGATGAGTGGAATCATGTAGGAAATACCAGTCATTATGGCAGCCGTCATGTCGGCACCGACTTTTTTCCAGCCAGTTTTTTGTGTTTTATTCGTAACTGCATTTTCTGATTCAGCACTTGCCGCGACTTTTCCATCAGGATCTGCTAGCGTGCGAATCAAGATTTCCTTCGCGTGACGCAGCGGATCAGCGACTTTAACTTCGACATAGTTTTTGCCAACAAAGCGTTCTTTTTCCTTCACTTTTGTATCGACGGCAAACAGGATTCCATCTGCTTTTGCTATTGCATCCGCATCGTGCGTGTCTTCCATTCCGTTCGCGCCTTGTTTTTCAACTCGAACATCGATGCCAAGCTCTTTACCCGCCTGTTCCAGAGCTTCTGCTGCCATGTACGTGTGGGCGATTCCTGTCGCACAAGCCGTGATTGCGAGCACCGATTTGCCAGCATACTCCGAATCGCCAGTCACCGTTTGCGTCACTGCAACATCATCAAGCGCTTCAAAAAGTTCCTCTTTACTTGTCGCTGCAAGCAACCCATCCAAATAAGATGCGTTCATCAAGCGTCCGCTAAGCTCTGCTAATAATTTCAAATGTGTTGTGCCAGCTTCATCATCCGGAATAGCTAGCAAAAATACTAATGAAACTTGATTCGTGGGGTCAACGGACTCCCAAGCATTTGCTACTAAAGGTGTTTTCAGTTTTGCGACGGTAAAAACACCCTTTTTTACAACGCTTGATTTACCGTGCGGAATTGCCAAACCACGCTCCATTCCAGTTGCTGAGTGCCCCTCACGTTCTAAAACAGCTTTTTCGAATGCAACTTTATCTGATATATAGCCTTCTTTTTCTAAATTATCTACTAAAAATGAGATTACCGCTTCCTTTGACGTAGCTTCAATGTCGTAGAAAACTAAACTTTGGGTTGTCATCTCTTTTAAATTCATCGTCAATCCTCTTTTCTTATTTCATGAATTCGCTTACACAGCACCTTTCGAAAGTGTAATTGAAGTATAGCATATCGCCGAAAGCCTTTTCATACAGGTTTCGTATATTTGTACGGCGCCCGCTGTTATTCTCTATCAAATCGTGATAAAGTAGGAATGAAAGAGCTGGGAGGTTTTTTGATGGGTAAAGTAGCAGAACGTTTTGTCGAGGATATTACAAGTTTGAGTGACTCAGAGAAATATGTTTTTTATTACATCGATAATCATATGGAGCAGGTAAAAAATATGACATTGACAAACCTAGCTGAAATACTTAGCACATCCAACACGACGATTATCCGGATGTGTCATAAGCTTGGGTTACAAGGTTTTTCAGAGCTCAAGTTTATTTTGGCTAGTTTCGGCAATCAAAAAAAGGCTCGCACAAATGGGAGTCTAAAAGAAGATTATTTGACCCAACTAACGCAAACTATCGATGCTATCAATTTACCAAAAGTAGATTATATCGCCACGAAAATTCTGAATGCTAATACCGTTATTGTTGTTTCTGTGGGGCTTACGAAGATGATTGGCGAATATATTGGAAAACGCCTCATTCAAGTGCAAAAACCGACGATGTACGCGTATGAATCGCATATTATTGATCTTTTGCCGAGTTTTATTAAGCCGAATGATGTTATTTTGTTTGTTTCGATGAGCGGCGATACAAAAACGCTCGTTCAAGCTGCACAAAAGTTGGAGTACAGCGGTTGTTTCATGTTCGCGATTACAAATCATGGGGATAGCGCTCTTTCGCAGCTAATGGATACGAATCTGAGCAGTAATATCCCAACGATTTCTTATGCTGGTTATGATATTACATCACGTTCTGGTCTAATGATTCAAGCTGATATTTTGCTAGAAGTATACTTGAAGAAGATGTTAGAGCGTGGGAAATCCTGATTTAACCTTCAATTGTATAACCATACAAATGCACTGGAACCAAATTAATCAGCAATTCCTCCTTCAAATACAAAACCTCCATCATGCCTGAAGCATGCGCGTCACAATTTTACAATTCGCGAGCCAATTTTTACATCCTCTTTACAGAACCTCCAAACAAATCATCATTTCACTCGCTATAATAAGGTTCATGAGGAGGGGAAAAATTTGAATAAATTCGTTACTATTACTGGTGTTATCGTTGTTGGAAGCTCTTTATTACTCGCAGGTTGTGGACCAAGTGATGTGAATTCGCTCGCAGCAAAAGAAACCCAAACACAACTCAAGCCTGGCAGTCAGATTAAGTTAGACGGTGCCGTGAACGTCCGTGATCTTGGTGGTTATAAAACGGCTGATGGCAAAACAATCAAGCAGCACAAACTAATCCGCGCCGCCGAACTCGCCACTCTTTCCGAAAGTGATATTAAAAAGCTGACTTCTACATATAGTCTGGCTGAAATTATTGATTTCCGTACCAATTCTGAGGTGAAAGCAAAACCTGACCCTACTATCAAAAATGTTTCTTATACCCACGATTCAATTATGAAGGACAACGGCGCATCGACCAGCACTCAAGACATGATAACAAGCCTTGCGAAAATGGAAAATCCCGAGCAATTCCTAATCGATGCCAACAAAAGTTTCGTTACCGATCAGCAGTCCATCGATGGCTATAAATTATTTTTCCAAAAACTGCTGGATAATAAAGATGGCTCCGTACTTTGGCATTGTACCGCAGGAAAAGATCGCACTGGCTTTGGGACTGCGCTCGTCTTAGCAGCACTTGGCGTCGATCAAAAAACGATTATGACCGACTACCTACTTTCCAATAAATATCGCGAGGCAGAAAATCAGAAAATGCTCGACGCTCTTGCCAAACAAACCGATAATCCGAAAGTTCTAGCTGGTATGAAAGCAGTTCTCGATGTCCGTGCATCGTATTTAAATGCAGCATTCGATGAAATAAACGCCAAATATGGTAGCATGGATGCATTTCTCAAACAAGGGCTCGGCTTAACAAATCAAGATATCAAAACGCTCAAGAAAACGTATCTACAATAAAATGAAAAATGTGATCAGGAGCTCGCCAAATCTAGCGCGGGTTCCTAATCACATTTTTTTACTATTATTCGATTTTTTCGCCGTAAAATTTCGCTTTAGCCTTACAAATTGGGCATTTTATCTTGTGTTTCTCATGTGAACACGAATCACCGCTATCTGATGTCATCATGCCATATGCTTTTTTCAGTAGTGGAATTGCGATAACAATCCCGATTAGCGTCATCAAAGCAATAAAGCCAATAAAAATCAGTCCCGCCGCAACACCAATCACGATAACTTTCTTCACTGTGTGTCCTAGATCAAAGCGTTCTTCCTCTTCCATTTTGAATCAGCTCCCTAGATAAAATTTCTTCCAATTTCAGCATAACATGTTACTTCTCAAAATCAAGTAAAAACTGCCCGAGCCCACCAGTGTCGTGATGGCCCGCAACATAATCCGCAATTGCCAGCGTTTCTGGAATGCTGTTCTCCATCGCTACGCCCATGTTCGCAAGCTCAATCATGCCGATATCATTCTCGTTATCGCCAAACGCAATCGTCGTCTCCAAATCAAGCCAGCCAGTTTCATCTAGATACGCCAAACCATGCGCTTTATCTATGCCAACATTCATAATATCCACCAACGTCGCACCAGAAGACATCACAGCAAGCGGTAGTTTCGACAACGCCTCGCGCACCGCCGCACGCTTTTCCGCCTCATCCGAAAGCACCAAAACCTTCAATGCAAACGCACCAGAACGCACGATTTCACCGACAACATCATCCGTCACAGTCAACGGAACCTGCTCATTTTCCGGAAGCGTTTTATTCGCCTCCACAAACCCAGCAATTTTTCCAGTCACCGTTGGCCCCACAATACGCTCCGTCGTGTACACATGATAATCCACACCAAAATCGCGAGCAACTTGAATCACCTGTGCCAACAAATCGTACGAAATATCACTTTTCATCAAAATCTCGTTCTTCACAAAATCACGAACAAGCGCGCCGTTACAAGAAATAACCGGCATCGTGATCCCAAGCTCATGAATAAACGGCATAATCGCCAAATCAAGACGCCCCGTCGCAAGCACCACTTTTTTGCCTTGTTTCTGCCAATCGAGCAATACTTCTTTATTCAGCGGCTGAATCACTGCGCCACCCTTAGCCAGTAGCGTTCCGTCCATATCCGTTACAACTGTTTCCATTACAAAATCATCCTTCCACACTGGTCTGTGGACGCCTTTTTGTGGGCGTCATTACTACTCGAATTATAAAGGAGTTTTGGTGAGTTGTCACGACATGCTACAAATATCTATAACATAACAAATATACTCAAATTTCAAATGGTAAGTATTAATGGCATGACTCTTAGACTCTGATGTTAAATACACTTACAGCTCATACATTCAGAAGATTATTTTAAAAACGTTATACCTTTATCCAACAAAATCTCAAAAAATTGAAAAATGGCACTATCCTTTCCTTGCTGTTGTTTATTTCTTAATAAATAACTATCTACCTTATTCAAATTCTTTTTATTGAAAAATTGAGCCCTTTCTAAGTCTTCTTCATTTTTATGTGTAAACAAATAATCTTTCCAATATTTCCTGAATTCATTATCCGTTTCTATTTTAATAAAAAATTGATACTTAAAAAGCCAATACTCCTCATTCCACGTTTTAGTTCGTTCAAGCTTCTCATCAATGCAAACAAATAAACTCGTGATTTCATCCCTGTAGTTATTATAAAACAGTTCCATTGCAAGTACCGCACTAAAATCATCTTCTAACTTAATTATCTCTAACAATAAGTCTGATTCTAAGAAATTTTCTGTTTTATAGTAATATAGTATACCTAGCAAAGAAAATAATTCTTGATTATAGTTCAAATTAGTGAAACGCTTTACATTCTTAACAATTAATTTTTTGTGTTTTGTCAAATTATTATTTATCTCTGTTTCATTTATATCGATATTCTTGTTCTTAAAAAAATCAATCATATAAGCCCCAGTACTAGGTGTCATAATGACGATATTTAACAATTTACTCAATATTGGTTGATTAATCACATTGACTGGTATCTCCTCTTTGTTTATAGCACTTGCTAATCCTTTAAATACTAATTTCGGAGCACCTTTCAACCCTTTTTTTTGAAATATCAGGGCCTGCT
This sequence comes from Listeria rocourtiae subsp. hofi, assembly GCF_963575615.1. NCBI lineage: Bacteria > Bacillati > Bacillota > Bacilli > Caryophanales > Listeriaceae > Paenilisteria > Paenilisteria rocourtiae. The sequence continues at coordinate 10,615 of NZ_CAUYTL010000046.1, forward strand.
CTATGTATCTATGTACCTTTGCCCTAACAAGTCGAGAACTTTCATCCCCCTTAAGGTTGCTAAAATATGAAAAAAAATACTCTGAACTATTGTCCACCTCAAAAGGATAGGTATCAATTATATTTTTCTCTTTCTTTATAACAAGATTATATTGACCTAGTATTTTCTGTAGACAATTATAGAATTCTACTTGTTCTTTTGAATCATTATATGGCAATTCAAAATCATCAACATACCTTTTATAGCCATACTGAGAAAGTTCGCTATCTATCTTACACATAAATATTTCAGCCACTATACGAGAAGCCATTGTTCCTGTTGGAATACCATGTGTTTCACCATATTGACAATCTTGTATCAAAGTGTCGAGTTGATTATAATACTTCCCTTTATCCGTTCTTGTTCTTTTAGCCTCTGTTTTTCCGACTAGTACCCATGGTAGACTATGGGTATAGATGCTTGGATAAAAATGCTGAATATCTGTTTTAAATATATAGCGATAACCCATTCTATTTGTTTCTTTTTCAATTTTATTAGATACAAATGTTTTTTCATAAAAATACTTCGAAAGTGAATGTGAACTATTCTTTATTATCTCGAGATAAATCTCTTTGTTTTCTTCAATATGTAGCCCCAGTCTGATGTAAGAATATATATTAGGCATCTTATACATTCTTCTCTCCTCGTCATTTTTATAAATGGACAGCTCTACTGGTACTGTTGGACTAGCCTTTCCCCCTGTGTGTATACTCGGGCATAATTTTATTATATCTCGACTTTGCTGACTCAACATCTCCATATCAAAAACTTCTTGAAATATTACGGAGGATTGACTATATGGATCATCTTGGTTCAAATTATTAGATTTAGATTTTATTTCAAAGTATCCGTATTTGACTAAATTTTCTAACGTGAAATATTTCCTATATTGTGCCATACTGTTTCCCCCTGCATAACAATAAACATACTGTAAGTACTCCTAATCTAAAATCATTACTTTAGTAACTCATCCTCTCGTTACTAACTAATTATCCATAAAAAACAGCACTCTATACAAATTCCAAAAATAACATTACACATTCTCATTTTCGTTTCTCCTGCTCACGCTTTTCAATCTCTGACACAGGAACCATATCGTGGTTTAAACTTTTGGCATATGGAAAAGATTCACCATCAACATTTAACGCTGTTTCAAAGTGCTCCCCATAAATCCCAGCATCAAACGCTAGTTTCTTATCACCATTTACATATCCCATAATATGCGGAATTCCCGTGGGATTGACATCTACACCCGTAATCGTTACAGAATCAATATTTTCATAATTATATTTTAAATATTTTTCAATCCTAGGCTCCTCCTCAGCAATCAATTTATTATCCGCTTCTTCCTGTACTACTTCCCGTTTATGTATTTCATGTTTCACAAATAACACACCTCCTGCTATACTAAATAGTAAAAGAACACCAATACTTGCTAATATTATCTTAGTTCGTGTTTTCATATAATCACCCTTTTCCCATATATATCATATCATAAATTGAACTGGAGGAAATACTTTTGGCAAAAATTACAGAAGAACAATATTTTAGTCTATCAGATAATGTGTATAAAAATCTAACATTAAAAATAAATCCCATACAGCAAATGACACCCACAAGAAAAAAAGAGCTAACTGTTACGATTTTAGAAGATAGTTCTAAATGGGTAACAATCAACTCCATCGACAAAAAAAGCGGACTCCAAGCAGCTGCCGTCGTCCCATACCAAGAATACATAGACGTATGCAGTGGAAAAACCAAAGAATTCACCAATATCATATTCACATCCCGCGGCTCGGAAGATAAAGCAGATTGGTCAACAAACTTAACTGACCTTCCAAAACACAAATTGCCTGAACAAGAAAGTCAATTCAAAGAATACAATAATTTCGTAAACACCACTCTATCCAAACACACAACCAAAGACTACAGTTTCACAGGCCACAGTCTCGGCGGTGCACTCGCGCAATATGAAGCTGTCAAGCATACCAAACCCGCGATAACCTTCGCTGCAGCCCGTTCCTTCAATAAATTAACACCCGACGAACAAGCAAAAGCAAAGGATGGCGCATACTTTAATCTTATCAAAGATTTCCGGCATAGCGGTGACGTTGTAGGTTTACTCCCTCCCAATGCCTTCGTGTTTTACCAACAATATTATTCCAAAAACGGCGCGGCTAGCGATCCACTGAACGCTCACCTTACAGAAGGTTTTCGCAATCAGTTTAGTAGCAATGGCGCCACAAAACTTGCCATTTCCCCTGATGAAATTAAAGCGCTTGCGAATCGAATGAAAGATGTGGCGACAGATATTGATCGCATGGTTCGTCTCATTGAAGACTTCCGTAAAGCCGAAAGCGATGCCGTCAAGAAAATGGTGCGTAAATTCAATGATGCTACATACGGTGGCGAATATGATTTACTAAACGAAAACGACGTGGATGATGTAATGTATGACCTCGCTATCAAAAAAACAGAAGGTATCTACCGCTTCCACGATGAAGAAATTTTGCATGATTTACTTAATAAATTACTCGAACGTCAATATCATCTACAACAATTTGCAAACGAAATCGGCAATGCGGGACACACAATGCAGCAAACAGATATCAATCTCGGTCACGATCTAGACCGTACAATTGGCAGTCTAGTTGGTATTGCGGCCGGTAACGCAGTGAATTTTTTCAAGTAAGAAAATATAGAAAAACGGGGGCAAACAATGGATTTATTTCATGAAATTAGGCAAATAGAAGTAGAGATTGCTAAGGCGATTCTAGCAGGAGCGGATGCGACGGCTAGCGCTTTAAAATCTCAAAAAACGGAATTCGAACGGCAACTTCAACTCGCGGCTTTGAAACGTGATATGTTACGTGATGCAAACCATTTAGCCGAAGATTCTGCTCAAATCCTTCATGGCAAGGAAACAATGTTTGACGATTGGGGTCGTGAACTTACCCGTATTCAAAGCCAGCTTGGTATCTCATTCGAAAGTAAAACCGGTGACGCAATTAGCTCACAATTACAAAATGAGATTCGAAAGCTTTGCACAGATCGTGAAGAAGATTTCCGCGAACTCCAAAAAAGCTGCAAAATCAATTTTCACATATAAGCTATAAAACAAAAAATACTGCTAATTTTTGATATATATCCATTAATTTAAAGTCAACAAGCATATATCTCAGCTCTCCATCAAAGATAAAAACTGCAAACGCATTGATATAAAACAATTTATCCCCTCCCAATCACACAAAAAAAACATACCCCTAAATTAAAATTAAATGTGAACAAAATGTGAACTCGATGAATTTTACCGTCAAATGTACATTTTTTCTCTAGCCAAAGAAATCGATACCTTGTACAATAGAAACTAAGCATATTAAAAAGGGGAGACACTCATGTACTTAAAACAAAAAACGGTTAGCGTTGCGCTAGTATTTGGACTAACGTTTTCAACTATAAGTCCTGTATTCGCTGATGAAACAGCGCCCGAGCAGGATTCATCACAAAAAGCTGGTTGGGAATTCAATGACGTCGCAGCAAAACAAAATGTTACAGTAATACAAGGTTATAACATAATTCCGGCTGATTTTGTACAAATTTACAACCAAGCACGCGGCCCAGTCCTAACTTACAAGGATGGCGTAGCGGCAACGAATGATACGGTCGGTACTTTTGAAACAACGATTACTGTTACTTACAAGGATGGCTCGACAAAAGACATCACGGTAAGCTATGCCGTGATTGCTGATCCAAACGCAACACCTGATCCAGACCCTGAAACACCGGTTACTCCTGATCCAACACCAGAAACTCCGGTTACCCCAGATCCTGATCCTGTAGAGCCCGTGAAACCGGATCCTGAAACACCAGTAACTCCTGATCCAACACCAGAGACACCGGTTACCCCAGATCCTAATCCTGTAGAACCAGTGAAACCAGATCCAAGTAAGCCTGTAAATCCTGATCCAGAGAAGCCTGATTCAGGAAAGACAGACCCAGATAAAGTGGATCCAAAACCAGATACAACAGTACTTGCTACTGCAAAAAACAATGTTACTCTGGAATTGAATGGTTCATCAGCAACACCAGATATGTTTGTTACAGCTGCTGCTAACGTAAAACTTTCATTCAAATCACAGCCAGCAACAGATAAGCTTGGTGCTCAATCCGTGCAAATTTTAGCATCAAATGGTTCAACTACGCAGACGATTCCTGTCAATTACACCGTTGTCGACACAACGAAACCTTTTATCAGTCAAGATGATGTTTTCTATGCGTGGCCAGGTGAAGAATGGACAGCAGAAGAACTTGTGAATGCAACGGATAATTCCGGTTATGTCAAAGTTTATTTCCAAAATGGAGCAAAATACTTAGACACAGCGAATATCGGTGCCAATAGTACGGTTATCGTAGCCGAAGATGCTAGTGGCAACATTTCCACACTTGATTTCCAATATGAAGTGATTTCAGTTATGGGTATCATGCTTTATTCTGCCCCTTCTGTTAACTTCGATATGAGTACAGATACAGATATTTACGGTGGTACAGAGCCTGATACAACACTTTTCGTAATCACAGAGGAAAGTGAAGAAGTTCTTGCTGAAACACGCGTAGACTACTCTGGTAGCTATCATGCTGTTCTTGATCGCCCACTACAACCAGGTGAAACTGCTTATCTGATCGCAGTTGACGATAATGGCGGTGTCAGTGACGTTACACATTACACTTATGGAACAAAACAAGTTCAAGAAGTAAAATCAGCTACTATTTCTAAAACACCAGCAAACGAACAAACAGATCCACAACAAGTAGCAGCTGGAACTGAAATCGTGCCTGCAAGAGTAGAAGAGTTACCAAAAACAGGAGATTCTAATACAAACGGATTTGTTGCTTTCGGTCTACTAATTTCTGCAACAGCACTATTTTACTTGAGAAAACGTTCATAAAAATAAAACTAGGCGCAAAATCTGATTTTGCGTCTTTTTTGATGTTTAGTTAGGTTGTTACTTTAAATAGATATATTTATAACTAAAAAAAGACCTATTTTTGACGTTCACGAACGGAATCGCTACATTCACGATCAAATAATCTTTTTCATATTTCGATAGGCTATACTTTAGATAGGGGACAATAAAAACTTATTTTAAAGGGAGCGAAATATTTTCATGGCAACATTTTTATTTTTAATTGCATTTTTAGGTTTTTTCTATGCACTAGTTATGTTGATTTTAGGGATTTTCATTCGTGGAAAAAAGCTTTTTAAACCAAAGCTCAACTTGATTATTCTTGCTGGGGCATTTATTTTGGCATTCGTTAGTGCTGGCATGATGCCGACGACTCAAACAGCTACAAAGTCAACAGCTGAGGTGAAAAGTGAACAGGTAGCAAAAGATAAATTAGCTGAGAAACAAAGAGCATCTGAAAAAAAGCTAGAAAAGGAAAAAGCTGAACTAAAAAAAGAGCAAGACAAGCTAGCCAAAGCACAAGCTGAACAATTGAAAAAAGAACAGGCACAATTAGTAAAAGATAAGGCTCTTGCTGATCAGAAAGCTAAAGACTTAAAAATCCAACAAGAACAGCAAGCCAAATTAGAGGCAGAGAAAAAAGCAGCCCAAATAGCTGAGAAAGAAAAAGCAGCTGAAGAAGCGCAAAAAGCAAAAGAAAAACAACAGCAACAAGCGTTAAAAGATAAACAAGAACAGGAAAAACAAGCAGCACAAGCTTCTCCGCCTTCAAGTAATAATAGTGACGGTAGCAATCAATATGTGGATTCAAGCGGCCAAGGTACAATTAAAGGGAGCGTTAATGGTATTTACCACATGCCTGGTGGAGCTTACTACAAGCGTACCAAAAATGTGGTTGCATGGTTTAAAACACCCGCAGAAGCTGAGGCTGCAGGTTATAGAGCATCTGAAAGATAGTTAAAAAAACGCCAAGCTCGAATTTGGCGTTTTTTTGCTTAGTAAAAGCTGATTAGTTTCGCGAGCCGGCGCTCATCAACACCAACCGCATGCGTCTTGCTCCCGTTTTGGTTGAAAAAGAGCAATAAATCTTCATTGCTCAAATTAATAACAAGCTGAGATTTTACTTTTTTCCGCATCAAAATTGTAGTCATCATCTCTTCTTCCACCCAACTATATTGCAAATGATCTGTTAGAAAGATGTATATTTCCAATCCTGAATTCTTGTATATCTCCATCAAATGCAACATCTTTGGGTAATTAGATGGTACATTTTTCACTAGTATGTATTTCTTTTGGAGTGACAACTCTTCACATGCAAGCTCGGGAAATTCAATTTGAAAATCTATTAATTTCCAAATTTTAGTTGTGAATAAAATCGATATGTTACTTTCATGAAATGCTTGGCGCTGTAGTTTTTTCAAAATGTTTGCTTCAGAAGATACGACATGAAATAAGCTTTTATCAACTCGAAATGGAAAATGATTTTCTATCTGGTTCATGAGACACCTCCTATCCTTCATTATAATATAGAATCTAATAAAATTTGCAATTAAAGAGTCTGAGACAAAAGGTTCTCTGACCTAGAAAAATACGTATCCAAAATCTGCATTTAGATTTTGGATACGTAT
>NZ_CAUYTL010000047.1:0-16942 GCF_963575615.1 Listeria rocourtiae subsp. hofi
AGTCCGGTAGAATACCGTCTTCAGGCCAGCCAAGAGGTTTAATTAAATTTGGTACAACTTTTGGGGTTCAGTACAATGGCGACTCTTTAGAATTAGCTTTTTTTATTTAATAAATTTATCTATCGGCGTATCTCCGTTTTGAAAGGTATAAGTTTGCTTGTATGTCTTGGTATTATCAACAATGGCGTTTAGGAAAAGGGCAACATCGGCTCGCGTAATAGTTGTGCGACCAGTTGTGTAATCACTGATATGTGCAGTTGCCGGTTCATTTGTTAGCAGTACAGGACGAACGATTGTGTAATTGAGCTGACTTTTTTGGAGTTCTTTATCAGCGTTCCCTTTAGCGATTAAATAGTCTTTGAGTGATTTAGGACCATTTTCTGGTTTATCAGCCCAAACCGAACTAACCATAATAAAGTGAGAAATGCTATACTGTTCAGCATACTGAGCTGCTCTAATTGCTGCATTTTGATCGATAGCAATTGTTTTCTCATGTCCTGTATGCCCACCAGAGCCAGCGGAGAAAATAACAGTATCGATATTGTTATAGGCTGAACTAAAGTCATCTTCTAAATCGGCAATGATTACTTTTGCAACAAGTTGTTCAAGAGCTGCACGTTGTTCTTCTTTGCGAATCATAGCTGTAACGTTGACACCCGTTTTTTTTGCTAGTAATGCAACGGTTTGTTTTCCTATTTGGCCGTTTGCCCCTATTACTAATACGTTCATCTTAAAACTTCCTTTCTAGGATTAGTTTTACAAATTTCACGTTTCCAAACTATTTACTGATTTAATAAATCAACATATCCATTTTCTCAAATTACTCTTACATCCGAACTTAACGGCTTTTATTACATTAATCAAACATCGAACTTGAATGCATTGGTTGTACTCGAGACTTTGGATCGATGTAGTTCATCGCGTTGTTCACAGCTGTAGGCGCCTCTCCAAATCCTGTCGCAATCAATTTTACTTTACCGTCATACGTACAAATATCACCTGCGGAATAGATACCCGGAATATTTGTCTCCATTTTGGAATTGACAACAATCGAATTACGCTCAATATCGAGCCCCCACTCTTTAATAGGACCTAATGAGGACACGAAACCGTAATTTACAATGAAATCATCAATCTCAAGGACTTCCTTTCGATCACCTTTTACTTCCTCCAAAACAATTTGCGTCATTTTCTCAGAATCACCGATGATATTAGTTGGAATAAATGGGGTTTTAACTGTAATTGATGACTGCTCCAGTTTCTCAACGCTATGTTCATGGGCACGAAAAGCATTGCGACGATGGATGATGGATACTTCTTTGGCAATTGGCTCAAGCATTAAAGCCCAGTCTACTGCCGAATCCCCGCCACCACAAACGGCTACACGACGGCCTGAAAAGCGACTCAAATCATTGATGAAATAATGCAGATTTTTACCTTCATATTGTATCGCATCATCTAGCTCGAGGCGACGAGGCTGGAAAGCACCATTCCCAGCAGTGATAATGATTGCTTTACTGTAATGCGTATCTTGGTTCGTGCTGATTTCAAATGTACCATCCGCTTGTTTCTCAACGCTTGCTACAGCTTCTTCTAGACAAATCGTTGGATCAAAAGGTTTCATTTGAGCAATCAAGTTATTAACTAATTCTTGCGCGCGCACTTTCGGAAATCCTGGAATGTCATAAATATATTTCTCCGGATAAAGGGTAGAAAGTTGCCCGCCTAGTTGAGGTAAGCTCTCGATAATTTTTACGTTTGCTTTTCGCATACCTGCATAGAAAGCTGCGAATAGCCCAGCTGGACCCCCACCGATAATCGTTATATCATAAATTTTTGTTTGATCGTCCACAAAAAAACCTCCTAAAATAAATATTCTCACGATTTTTCATCACAAGACCATTCTACCATAAAACAGATAGAAACAGTATGCCAATAGCTTTGCAGAAATACTAAATTGCCGCTAGATTTTTCATATATTGTGAGCTTCTTCTCTTGAAAAAAAGACTTGAAAGAGCTATGATATAGGGTGAGGGCTTTTTGCCTTCTTCTTGAGACGTAGATGTTTAAGCGCAATCTACATAATTGTCATTAGGCTTGGTCCTGATGCAGTTTTTTGTGAGAAAAATACAATGGGAAAGTGGATGTGATACAGATGAGTAAGCCAAAAATCGTCATTCTGGGAGCTGGGTACGGTGGCTTGAAAACGTTGCGTAAGTTGCAACAATTGAATGTTGAAGCAGAATTAGTATTGGTGAACAAAAATGACTATCATCATGAAACAACATGGTTACATGAAGCTGCCGCAGGAACATTAGAAGCAGAACAACTAATGTATCCTATCGCGAAAGTAGTCAATCCAACAAAAACAACTTTCATTCAAGATACTGTGGAGAAAATCAACAAAGACGACAAAACAGTAATATTGACGAACAAAGGGGATATTTCGTACGACTTCTTGCTGATTGCACTTGGATCAGAAGCAGAGACTTTTGGTATCAGCGGTTTGAAAGAATACGCGTACACGATTACTAGCATCGATTCTGTTAAGAAGATTCGAGCTCAAATCGAAGGTAGTTTTGCAAAATGGAAAACAGAACAACGCGATGAATTATTAACAATTGTCGTTGGTGGCGCTGGATTCACGGGTATCGAGTTCTTAGGGGAACTAACCAACCGTATTCCAGAACTTGTGAAAAAATATGACGTGCCTCGTGAAAAAGTCCGCATAGTTTGTATGGAAGCTTCACCAAAAGTGTTGCCGCAATTCGATGCAAAATTAGTAGACTATGGCGTTGGCGTTTTAGAAGACCGTGGTGTAGAATTCAACGTTGGAACTCCAGTGAAAGAAGCTACAGCAGACGGTATTAAATATGCGAAAAGTGAAACGGAAGATGTGGAAATCAAAGCAGCAACAGTTATCTGGGCAGCTGGGGTACGCGGAAATAGCGTTATCGAAGCTTCTGGATTTGAAGCTGGACGCGGTCGTGTGAAAGTAAATGACGATTTGACAGTTCCAGGTAACGAAGAAATCTTGATTATTGGGGATTGCTCGTTAATGATTAATCCTGAAAATGATCGTCCATACCCGCCAACAGCGCAAATTGCGATGCAACAAGCAGATATTGCGGCAGCGAACCTTGCTAAGATGGTAAAAGGATTGACCACAGATTTAGCACCATTCATCTATCATGAAAAAGGTACTGTTTGCTCAATCGGAGACAACGATGCGATTGGTGTTGTAATGGGTAGAAGCTTGAAAGGTTACCCCGCATCCGTTATGAAAAAAATAATTGATGACCGTGCGTTATACCAAATTGGTGGAACTGGTGTCATGATGAATAAAGGTAAATTTAAGTTCTATAAATAAGCTACAAAAATAGGAGCGAAAGTCAGTTTTTAAGTATCTGACTTTCGCTCCTATTTTTAAATTCCTATAAAAGGCCAAATAGATAATCGACAAGAAATCCAATCGCGATACCAGTCAAAGCTCCGAAGAAAACTTCCATTGGTTTATGACCAAGCATTTCTTTCAAATGTTTTTGCTTCTCTTCTTGTCCTGGTTCTGTCAGGCCCTTTGCATGTTCGACAAATTCATGAAAATCTCGAGCTAATTTGTTGAGTGCAACGGCTTGCTCACCGGCTTGGCGGCGAACACCGGTAGCATCAAACATTACGATGATACCGAATACGACAGCGATAGCGAAATAAGGAGAGTCAATTCCGTATGAAATCGCAAGTGTAGTCATTAGGGCTGTAACGGCCGCTGAATGCGAACTAGGCATACCTCCCGTGGAAAACATAAGACTCCATTGCATTTTACGATAAACGAGCAAATGGATTGGAACTTTGACAAATTGCGCGAAAAAAATAGCAATGAGTGAAGCAATTAAAGGTACATTGATTAACATGGCGATCTCCTCTTCCTTAGCAAACAGTTATATTAGTATTGTACCACAAGAAATGGGAATGGAAACCTACTCTGTTCAAAACAGTTTTACGGATGCATCGATAGAAATAAACGGCTATAATGGAAGGAAGAGACGGGAGGAGACGAGGATTATGAGTTTAGGTGAATACTTGGAAATGGAATTGATTTCACTAACAAAAGATGCAGCAATTGTGAAAATGCCAGTTAATGAAAAAACGCGTCAACCGTTTGGATTTTTACACGGTGGGGCTTCTGTGGCACTTGCTGAACAGGTAGCGAGTATTGGCGCCACAGCGCATGTGAGTGATAATGAAATCGCATTTGGTCTTGAGATTAACGCAAATCATATTTCATCAGTACGGGATGGCTACGTGCTTGCTACGGCAGAGCCTATCCATATCGGAAGAACAACACAAGTTTGGCACGTCGAAATTCGTAGTGAGGCGGATAATAAGCTTCTGTGCGTAAGCCGCTGTACCTTAGCCATTAAAGAAAAATCAGCATAAAAATGGGTCTGGGACACAACCCGAATAAATCGGCGACAAGCGCTCGCATTGCTGGGACTGTTCGATATGCAATGAGTTACAGTCTCAATATAAGCGTGAACAAAGTGAACGGTTAATCCATTCCAAATCCCCTTAATACAAGCGCTTTCGCTCGATTTGTGTTAAGCAAGATTAACATCCTGCTCGGAAAAAAGGATGTTAATCTTGCTTATTTTGCATGAAAATGAGTTTTGTCTCGGCCTCATTTTTATTTATTCTTATCTGTATCTTCATTTTCTTCGTCAAGCTCGATAATCTCTTGTTCTGAGTCATCAGATTCAAGCTCAATCAATGTTTCCTCATATTCACGCGCAACATCTTCTGATTCCTCGCGTTGGATAATTTTTTCATCACGCAATTCCCAGTCGAGTTGATCCTCTAACTCTTCACGCTCCTGACGTGCGCGTTCCAACTGTTCTTGTTTGATAATGACATTTTTCCGCTTCTTAATGTCGTCTTTTTTCACGGAACGTAGTTGGTCACGAATGCGAATCGCCAAAGGGACACCAGTATCGTAAGCAGCACGGTTAATCAAGTGAGAAGCAATCGGCGTTGTTAAGTAAATAAACAAGATTGCAAGTAGAACCCGGGCATTAAAACCTTCCCCACTATGAAAAAAGTAGCCAACTGTTGCAAAAAGTAGCAAACTTACGCCGAATGTATTGCTGATACCCGCGGCATGCGTTCGGGTGTAAACATCAGGAAGACGAATCACGCCAATCGCTGCTAAAATACTGAGTGAGGCGCCGATAAGAATCATGATCGAAATAATAATCTCAATTATCACGTTCACGTTCAATCACCTTACCTTTCTCTACAAATTTAGCAAACGAGACAGTGCCGATAAAGGCAAGCAGAGCAATCAAGAGGATAACGTCCAAATAGGCGTTCGTATCCAGTAACATCGAAAGCAGCGCCACAATAGCAACGAGGTTCATCCCAATCGAATCGAGTGCTACCACTTTATCAGAAGTCGTTGGTCCTTTTAAAATTCGGTATAGGTAAAGGAAAATAGAAACAGAATACATAAACAAGGCGATAGCTAAGACTGTGTTTATAATAATCAATGGAACACCTCCATAATAGCGCCTTCGTAGGATTTGCGAATAGTCGCGATTTCCTCTTCAATATTCGGAACATGAAGTGAATGCACGTAGATTGCTTTGTAATCATCAGAAATATCGATAGAAAGCGTTCCAGGTGTCAACGTGATTAAAATCGCCAACATCGTCACTTCCCAGTCGGTTTCAAGCGTCGTTTCGTACCGAAAAATTCCTGGACGAATGTTCATATCTTTTTTGAGAACGATGCGTGCTACCATAACAGTTGAGATAATTAAATCCTTAAAGAAGTTAAATAGTAGTTTCACAAGCGCTAGAATTCGCCAAATATAAAAGCGAGATCCAAGAAAGCGACGCATGAAGAACAGCAGGAAAATCCCAATAATAAAGCCGAGAATGAAAGTCCCTATTGTGAAATCAGACTGCAGGAACATCCACAAACAGGCAAGTATAAGGTTGATAATTAATTGAAATGCCATTTTTGCCTCACTCCCCCAGTACCGCTTTAATATAAATTGATGGATCAACTAATGGATCGACTGCCTTGTCAATAAGTGGATACATACCTTGTGAAAAGATGCCATAAGCGACGGAAACAGTGAGTAACATCAAGATAGGCACCATCATTTTTCGATATGGAATGTCTAGATTGAACGCTCCTTTTTTCTCACCCCAGAAACCTTTTGAGAAAATTTTAATCATCGAAAGAAGTACAAACAGGCTAGAAAGAAGTACGATAATACCGCCAACATAATGCTGCACTGCAAAAGCCCCTTCTACAATTAACAGCTTGCCGATAAACCCGCTGAGTGGTGGAATACCTGCAAGTCCGAGCGCTCCAATAAAGAACGTCCAACCAAGTGATGGTTTAACACTCATAAGGCCACTGAACTTTTTGATGCTCGAAAAGCCGGTAATTGCGATGATAACACCTATGATGAGGAAAAGCGTCCCCTTAATCAACATATCATGAATCAAGTAGAAAATCGCACCAGTCATAGCTTCACGAGTCATGAGCGAGACACTAAACAGAATCACACCGACTGCGATTAAAATATTATAAATCATAATTGTTTTCATATCGTTATAGCTAATTGCTCCGATGACGCCGAGTACAATCGTAATGAGCGCAAGCGTAGACAATAACGGCAATGCAAAACTAGTTTCATTATAGAAAAATAGTGTATAAACACGAATAATAGCGTAAATCCCAACTTTCGTGAGTAAAGCACCAAATAAAGCAAGGACGGGAATTGGTGGCGCAAAGTAAGAACCTGGTAACCAGAAATACAGCGGAAAAATACCAGCTTTCAGACCAAACACGAACAAGAATAATACTGCAACAACCGTTATCATCCCAGTATTTCCACTATTAATCTCAGAAATTTTTTGTGAGATATCAGCCATGTTAAGCGTACCAACCATTGAGTAAAGCAGAGCAATAGCCATAACGAGAAACGCTGAGCCAATAACGTTAATTAGTAGATACTTTACTGTAGCCTTCAATTGTCCCTGCGTTCCGCCTAAAACGAGTAATACGTAAGATGCCATCAACATTACTTCAAAGAAAACAAACAAGTTAAAAATGTCTCCGGTCAAAAACGAGCCGTTCACCCCGACAATCATAAACAAGACAGCCGGATAATATAAAAATCGTTCCCGTGGTTTCCCGATAGAATAAAACGAATAAATTAACGCCCCAAGAAGCACTAAACTCGTCGTTGTTACGAGCAGGATAGCGAACATGTCACCAACAATCGAAATGCCAAATGGAGCTGGCCAGTTTCCAAGCGTTACGACCAAAATCCCATGTTGATACACATAATAAATTAGGTAAATGTTAGCTAGAATAAGAACCACGCTCGTAATGATCGCTAGTACACGTTGTACCATTACTTTTCGCGGTAGTAGCATCAGAAAAATCGCTCCGAAAAACGGAATCAAAATCGGCATTAAAACAAGGTTACTCATCATCTGCTTCATGCCCCCTTGTCTTAGAAACGCTCTCACTATTAAGTTCCTGATAAGCCCTGTAAGCAAGGACAAGGAAGAAAGCAGTCACACCAAAACTAATAACAATCGCTGTCAAAATTAAAGCTTGTGGCAGAGGGTCATTATAAGCAGAAAGCCCAGGAGTATCAAGCAGGGGAGCCTTCCCTTTTTTTAAACCGCCCATCGTCAAAATAAGCAAGTTAACTCCGTGACTTAAAATTGCCGTCCCAAGAATAATACGCAACAAACTTTTGGAAAGAATAAGGTAAGTGGCGGCCATAAACATGAGCCCAATTAAAATCGACATCAACAGTTCCATCTAGTCACTCTCCCCAATCGTTTGAATTATCGTAAGCGTTACACCAACAACGACTAGATAAACACCCAAGTCAAAAATTGTTGCGGTATGCAGCGATGTATCGCCCAGAATAGGCAAGTCTACGTGGCCAAATTTATGCGTTAAAAAAGGATCACCAGTCAAAATACCAATCATGCCAGTGCCAACTGCAAACAATAAGCCAACGCCAGTCATCATAATCGTATTTATATTTAACATGCTTCTCACAGTTTGCGAGTCATAAGCAATCAAGGTCAGCGTCACTGCACCAGCCGAAATCAAGCCAGCAACGAAGCCACCACCAGGATTGTAATGTCCAGCTAAGAACAAGTGGAGCGAGAACAGGAAAATAATAAAGACAACAACCTTGGTGACATTACGTAGCAATACGTCATTTGTTTTCATTTTTTTCCCTCCTAGCTAAGCGTAATTTTATCATCCCAAAAATACCAATGGATGCAACAGCGAGCACGGCGGTTTCGAACAATGTATCAAAACCACGGAAATCGACTAGAATCACGTTAACAATATTTTTCCCAGCTGCTTTCGTATACGTATTATCAATATAGTACTGCGAAATCGAGTCATAGAACGTCGTATCATAAGCTGAAATGGAAATTAAGAAAACGACCAACCCAACACCGATACTAATAAAAGTCTTTGCAGAGAACCATCGCGGTTTCTCCTCAATATTACTGAACTGTGGCAAATGGTAGAAAACGAGCAGGTAAAGCACAACTGAGATGGTCTCAATTACAAGCTGTGTCAAAGCAAGATCGGGTGCTCTAGCCACAATGAAGAAAATACTAATCGTATAGCCCATCGCACCAAGCAAAATAATGGAGGTAATGCGCGATTTTGAAAATACAATACCTATAAGCGTTACAATTACGACGAAAACTAAAACATAATCCATCATCGTAACACGCGAAATTGCCGAAATATCAAAATTAAGCGCATCCGTCATAAAAATTGTGCCTAACATTAAAATAATAAAAGCCGTCAACATATAGTTTAGATATGTTCGCAACCAACCAGTCATTACCCATAAAGTAAAGCGATACGATCCTTGCTCCATATAATACATTCCATTATCATACGCTTTACCCCAACGGAAAAATGCCGGAACTTTCTCAGAGATAAAAGGTCGCCACCAATTTGTTGTCTTATAAAGAAAAATGCCCAAAATAATTACGCCAGCCGTCATCAGCAATGCCATCGTGAAGCCATGCCAGAAACTGATATGAATCGAATAACCAGTCCCGTAAAGCGAAGGCATAATTGATTTTACTGCAGGTTCAAGCAACGGTTTGGCAAGCAAATTTGGGAAAACACCTGTAATTACAACAAGTGCAGATAAAATCATCGGCGGTAATAACAATCCAAATGGTGCCTCATGCGGTTTTTGCGGCAGTAAATGCGGTTTAAGTTTGCCACCGAAAGTTCTGAAGAAAATAATCATGCTATAAACAAATGTGAAAATACTTCCTATCCAAGCGATGATTGGTAATATGACGCCCCATGTCTCTGCCTGAAACAAGTTCAGCGATGTCACGTCTACCATACTTTGAAAAAACATTTCCTTACTCAAAAAACCATTAAATGGCGGTAATCCAGCCATTGCAAACGTCCCGATAAAGGCAATCGTCGCTGTAATTGGCATAACTTGCATCAAACCACCGAGCCGCTTAATATCCCGCGTCCCAGTCTCATGATCCACAATCCCAACCATCATGAACAAACTTCCTTTAAAAGTAGCATGGTTAAATAAATGGAAAACCGCTGCTACAATCGCACCAATATAAATGTTGTCATTCCAAGAATCGAAATGAAGCGCCGCAGCTCCAACGCCTAATAGTGTCATAATCAAACCGAGTTGACTAATCGTTGAATAGGCCAAAATCGCCTTCAAATCGGTTTTCTTCGTCGCGGTAATCGAACCCCAGAACAAGGTCACAATCCCGACTAGCGAAATTGTCCAGAACCAAGCCCCAGATACCGCGAAAAGAGGTGTAAACCGAGCGACTAAATAAATTCCAGCTTTGACCATCGTTGCTGAATGCAAATATGCACTAACTGGCGTTGGGGCTTCCATCGCGTCAGGCAACCAAATATGGAATGGAACCTGCGCCGATTTTGTAAAGGCACCTAGTAAAATAAAAATCATGGCAGGAATAAATAGCGAACTATTTTGAACAAGTGCTGCCTCCGAAATGATTTCACGTAACGAGAATGATCCCGTAATAAGGTGAAGCAATAAAATCCCGCCGAGAAGCATCAAGCCTCCGAATACGGTAATAAGCAATGACTTTCGCGCGCCATAACGCGATCTTTCTCGATGATACCAATATCCAATCAGTAGAAATGAACTAATCGAGGTCATTTCCCAGAATAAATAAAGAACAACTAAATTATCACTCAAAACAACTCCGAGCATAGCCGTCATAAAAATGAACAGAAATGCATAAAAATTGTTTAAACGCTCCTTCTTTTTACCTAAGTAGAAAATAGAGTAAAACGTAACAAGTGATCCAATCCCTGTAATAAGCAGAGCAAATAACAAACTAAGCCCGTCCACAACGATCGTAAAATTAATACCGAGCGATGGAATCCAAGGCATTGTCTGCGTGACAACCCCATCCGTCGTTTGCGGAATAAACGTCAAAAAATAGATAAACAAGATGACGGGAATCGGCAAAACAATCCATCCAGTATGCAGTTGTTTGGTCCAACGATAGAAAATGGGAATTAACATAGCCATGATAAATGGCAAGAAAATGGCGAGGTGTAGAAATGACAAAAGTTCTCCCTCCTTGGTGAAAATTAATATCTAAATATGACGAAACATCACAATTTATTTAGGAAAGCATAGAAGCTTAAAATGAAAACCCGAAGATAAAAAATAGGCTGTGATTCTGTGCTCGTGGATATGCTTAAGAAATAAGACATGGAGCACGCGTTGTTTGTCACATTTTTTATTATAGCATACTTAATTACCTGAAAAAAAGGGTAGAATCTTGGGCAACGTGTGAAAAGGGTAATGTTTTTCGAATTCTATAAATATGTAGAAAGATGAAAAATAAAAAAATTGCTGCTCTCAAAAAAGAACAACAATTTTTTTAAATGTATTTTCTAGTTTCGATAATTAGTCCACATTTACATGGCGCTTTCGATCCGATTTCAAGCTAAACCAAAGCAATACAAAGGCAACGACAAACATGAAGCTCGTAAAGACAAAAACATTGCTCATCCCAACGAATCCAGCCATTGTCCCGCCAAGAATCGGACCGATCACATTCCCAAGAAAACGTGCACTCTGGTTATAGCCGAGCATCTCACCCTGCATTTGTCCCGGAGCCGATAAACGAATATAAGCTGTGATACAAGGCACCATCCCCCCAATCGCAATTCCAAACAAAAATCGGAAGAAAATAAACAACCACAAATTTGGAACAAAAGCTTGCGGTAAAACAAAAAGTGCCGCCATAATCAGCAACATATTCAAAATTTTCTCGTACCCATACTTATCTCCCAGCTCGCCCCATTTTCGCGTCATGACTAAATTTCCAAAACCAGCCGCTGAAAAAGCAAGTCCAGACAACAACGCTACATTATCGGTATGCGTCAATTCTCCAACATAAAGCGCAAGTAAAGGCTGAACACTAAAGTTTGCAACTTGAATAAGCAATGAAATAATCATCACCATCATCAAAACCCGTAACTTAAAGATATGTTTCAACACTTCTCGGCGTGAGTAAGTCACTTTTTTCACGCCCTCCAAATCCGGCCGAACTTCCTTCAAACCAAAGGAAACAAGTAAAGCCGCTACAAATATTGCAATCCCTGTAATAATAAAGGTACTTGAAAATCCGAAAAAGTCAGCCAAAGCCCCACCGAGTAGCGGGCCAAACAGCATCCCAGTTACACCACCCAATTGCAAAGTTCCGAGTACCTTCCCAGCCTCACTACGATTCGTTTGTCTCGCAATAAAAGCGTTCGAAATCCCGATAAAGCCAGTAACGACACCCATAAAAATTCGCAAAACCATCATATATGTGACTGAATGAGCATAACCCATAAGAAAAATACTGACACTCATCCCAAAAGCTGTAAACATCAAAATTTTCTTAAACCCATACTTATCCCCAATCCGGCCCCAAATTGGCGAAAAAATAAAAGCGACTAAAAAAGTCACACCAAAAATATATCCAGCCCAGCGTTGTACATACGCCTCACTATAATTTCCAAACGTTTCAATATACAACGATAAAAACGGCATGATCATCGTTGTACTGGCCGAAATTAATAAATTCGCGACCATTAAAATGTACAGATTCCGTTTTTTGATTGACATAAAAACCATCTCTATTCCTTATTAGTTTCCAAATATCTAATTCCATTATAGAATAAAGAATGACAGAAACAAAAATAAACGCTCTAAGAAGAGGAGGCAACATGGTCAAAAAAATTGTTATTTGGGGCGCTGCTAGTTTATTATGTATATATGTACTAGCTGTATTTGTGAACTTACTCATAATCTGGTTCAAATAAGAGCAGTCAACTAAAAGAAAAAGAGGAGATTTAAAAATGACATATTATCCACAATTATCAAAAGAAGTAACAGAAAACGAAAAATTGGTAGCGATGGAAACAAATCGCGGAACAATAAAGTTAAAACTATTCCCAGAAATCGCGCCAAAAGCAGTAGAAAATTTTCTAACACACGCTGAAAATGGCTACTATGAAGGTATCATTTTCCACCGTGTTATTGCTGATTTTATGATTCAAGGTGGCGATCCAGAAGGCGCAGGTTACGGCGGAGAAAGCATCTGGGGAGAACCATTTGAAGATGAATTCTCACCAAACGCCTTCAATATCCGTGGAGCTTTATCAATGGCAAATGCAGGGCCAGGAACAAACGGTAGCCAATTCTTCATCGTTACAAATAAAAACTTACATCCACAAATGGCTAAACAAATGGAAGGCGCAGGATTCCCAGCTGAGGTAATTGAAGCTTATAAAGCTGGTGGAACACCACATTTAGACGGACGCCACACAGTATTTGGCCAAGTAGTAGACGGCATGGACGTAGTAGATGAAATCCAATCTGTCAGCGTCGGTGCCCAAGACAAACCAGTTCACGATGTAACAATCGAAAAAATCACCATCCTATAATAGATGCATACACTGAACAAATCGGCGAGAATTACTAGATGTACGCAAAGTATATCGAAAATCCCTTGCTACACTCGGCGTTACTCTAAATCAAGATAGGCCACCAAACCCACGCGCGCTGAGAAACGTTTCTCGGTGCGCGTGAAGCTCACCCTTGTGTAAACGCTGTATTATGAGTATAATGAATATAGTAAAAGAAAGCTACCCTAAAATCGAAAGGAAAGATTTTTGATGAAAAATATCGTATTAGTATGTGCGGCAGGAATGTCCACAAGTTTATTAGTAACAAAAATGCAAAAGGCAGCAGAAGCAAAAGGGTTAGAAGCGACAATTGCTGCATATTCTATCTCAGAAATCAATGGACTTATTGATACAGCAGATGTAGTGTTGCTTGGCCCTCAAGTTCGCTACCAAAAATCAACTGTTGATAAATTAGCTGAACCAACGGGTGTTCCAGTTGATGTTATTGATATGACAGCTTACGGCACGATGAACGGTGAAAAAGTGCTTGATCACGCTTTGAAATTAATGGGTGAATAATAAATAGACGTATCAAAGCCTGAGCTATGGGTTGGCATTTGCCACTTGTAGCGCGGGCTTTTTTGTATGCCAAAAAATAAATCAAGATGGGTGATTTCAGACAGGTTTACCTCCGTAATTTGATATACAATACTATTTGTAACATAAAAAGAAATTAGGAGGAACATGAGATGGGAATAGGTTTAGTATTAGATTGGTTAAACATTTTAGATTTTAAAGAGGAAAGTGATGTAGATTACACTGATGCATTCAGACGTGCCATTGCAACAATTGAGGGAAGAAAAGGCGGTGTACTTTATATCCCGAGTGGAACGTATGATATTCGTCCAGTGCCAGCTATTTCTTTATGCAGTAACTTAACAATCATTGGCGATGGTGCGCAGTCTATAGTTAGAATTGCGGATGGAACAGGCCCATATAAAGTAATTTTTGGGCAGGAAAGTTCTACAGAAGCACGCATAGAAAGTGTATACTTTGAAAGATTTACGATTAATCAAAATCCAGTAGGAAATCCGGTGCCCTCATCAAGTGGTGCATCACAATTTGCTTTTTCTTTCAAGAACTTTAGTAAAATTCATTTCAGAAAAATGGAATTCAATCCAACAACGGGGGCCAATGCAATATGTTGCAATGCTTCAAGGGGAACGTATATCGATACAACATGTCAAGACGTAACCGTAGAACAATGCCGTTTTTATCGTGAGAGTCCGAAGCAGATTTATGTCGATAATTCAGCAATCTATTTAAATTGTCCTGGTAGTATCGTGAGTAATAACAAATTCTACGCAATGGGAGACGAAACAACAAAAGCAAGAGGGTGTATTGAAACACACGGTGGGAAAAGCGTTATTTCAGGAAATTATTCAGAAGGTTATAGCACTGGTGTTAATGCCGCAAGCCGTACGTGGGGAAAGGAAAATGTGGACGGTCCCCTTATCAGTATGTCCCCCGCCAATATTACGATTACAGGAAATACATTTACTAAAGTTAAAAAAGGTATTCAACTATGGGTTAATCATCCTCAAGATAATGTCACACCAGCGCTAACTGTCGAACAATGGGCGACTCATAAAGAGGAAATTGTATTGGAAAATGTTCTGATCAGTAATAATACAATCAGTGTAGATGTTTCAGACTATACAGCAAACCCAAATAATTATGCTGGAATAACGCTTGCCGGAGCCTATCAAGGAAATCGTTGGATCAAAAATATTTCCATTGGTACAAATAACATTATCTTTACTGGAAAAAGTGGACCTACTATTGATGTGGATAAAGGGCTTGTTCCGAATGATTTCAAGAGCTGTTATGGCATTGTATTTTTATTAGCAATCAATATGGCAAATATCGCAATCCAAAATAATATCCTATCGAACGTCCCGCTGAGTGCTATTTATTTAGGGAGATTAAGCAATGGTGGTACATCTAAAGTGAGCGAAGTTCAAGGTATCAAAATAAGCAATAATATTATGACGAACTGCGCCTATTTGAAACAGCCATCGAGTACGACTAGTTTTATTGATTTGCGAGGGAACATTCTAGGTGCATCCATCCAAAACAATATGATGAACGATAAATTTGCAGTTGAAAAAGCTACGTATAGTATCCGCCTGACGCCTACACCAGGTAAAGATATTTATATTCGAGATAACGTTGTGACAACAAAACAAGCAGTAACAAAAATAAAAATGCTTATTGCAGCAGGGTATGAGAAATCTGTGAAAGCATAATAACATATGGAGCAGTATGTCTTAGACGAAAGATATACTGCTCTTATGGTGCGTTTTATAATAAAATTTTCTTTTTTATGTTATTTTTGTGAACATTTTAAAGGAACTATAGCTATTTTTAGTAACAATATGTTAATATTATCAAAATGTTAGTTGGTGATAGATTAGTAAATTTCTCAAAATAAGCAAAATTAAAAGCCGTTACTTAAGCTGGAAAAGCGGTACGTACCTACAGTTAATCTCCCAAAAATCGTAACAGAACGACTTCGTACACTAAGTAGATATCAATATAAAATTGAGCTTCAATCAAGGTAGGCTATTTCGCTTATTATCTAGATAATAGTGTTTAGCAAGATATGTTCTTATATGTAATGGAATAGGAGGAGCAAACAATGGTAGAAAATTCAGCGGTAGACTGGTTTAACCTTTTAGATTTTAAAGAGGATGGAGATGGAGATGAAGATAGTACAGAATCATTCAGACGCGCGATTAAAAAAGTGAAAGCAATGGAAGGGGGGGGGTGTACATTCCTAAAGGCGTACATGAAGTTTGTCCAAAGGAAGTCATAACGCTTTGCAATAATCTAACTATTCGTGGCAGTGGAATACAATCTGTCATTAAGATTGCTGATGGTACAGGTCCTTACAAAGCCATATTTGGTCAAAATTTCTCCACAGATGCCAGAGTAGAAAATGTGTCTTTTGAAAAATTTGTAATTAATCAAAATCCAGGTGGTAATCCGGTAGTTTCATCAGCAACGACAGGATCACAATATGTATTTTCACTCAAAAATTTCAGTAATGCTCATTTTAATAAATTAACCTTCCGTCCAACTACAGGGGGAAATGCTATCTCTTGCAACGGTTCACGTTCAAATGGAGAGTACGTGGATATGACCTGTCAAGATGTGACGGTGGAACATTGCCGTTTCTACAGAGAAAGTCCTAAACAAGAGTATGTAGACAATTCTGCAATATATCTTAATTGTTCAGGAGTCATCGTAAGTAATAATAAATTTTACTCATACGGAGATGAGACGATGCGTGCAAGAGGGTGTATCGAAACTCACGGTGGAAAGAGTGTAATTACAGGTAATTATTCGGAAGGTTACGCGACAGGTGTTAATATTGCAAGTCGTGCACAAGGGAAAGATGGCATAAATAAAGACTTTGTTAGTATGATACCATCGAATGTTACTGTCACTGGGAATACTTTTACAAAAGTGAAAAAGGGCATTCAGCTGTGGGTTAACCACCCTAAAGATAATATAAAACCAGTAGCCGAGGATTGGGATAAAGAAGTGGAGATGATTACACTTGAAAATGTTCTTATAGGTAATAATACAATTAGCGTTGATGTTTCTGACTATGAAAAGAGCCAAATGAATTATAATGGTATCTCATTTGCAGGGGATCATAAAGGAAATCGTTGGGTCCGGAACCTTATTATAAATGCGAATAACATTATATACACTGGGAGTAGCGCTAATATAAATGTAGAAGAAGGTGTTATTCCTAAAAATTTTCTGAGTTCTTACGGGATTGGCTTCACGATTGGGTTTGTCAAGAAAAGTGTGTAATTAAGAAATAGAAATGTAATGTGACACACGGTCCTTGAGAGAATCCAAAACA
>NZ_CAUYTL010000048.1:0-16869 GCF_963575615.1 Listeria rocourtiae subsp. hofi
TCATTGTATCAAAAAAGAAAAACTGTATAAACAATGAACTAAGATTCATTATTTACACAGTTTATTTTACACTCCCACAAAAGCATTAGCTCTATTGCCACACTAACTTCCATATTATCACCTCCACTCATATCGAATTGAATGAAGGAGCAAACAATCATAGGCATCACCTACAATCTTAATAGGATTTGCCAACTACTCATAATATTTTACTTGTTAGATTCTATTATACATTAAACCCGCACAAAAACAACTCTAAATGAGTGTTTTTGAGTGTAAATAAACGCGATGTCTCGAGTAGTGGACATCGCGTTTATTTTGCAGGAATTTACTCTCCCAAATCTACATTATGATACACTTTCTGTACATCTTCTAAGTCTTCCAGTGCATCCAGCATTTTCTCGAATTTCACTAAATCATCGCCATCTAATGTCACTTCATTTTGCGCAATCATTTCAATTTCTGCTACTGTGAACTCTTCGATGCCAGTTGCTTTCAATGCTTCTTGTACGCTATGGAAATCTTCTGGTTCAGCATAAACAATCGCTTGGCCATCTTCATCTACTACATCTCGAACATCAATATCGGCTTCCATCAATGATTCTAACAATTCGTCAGCGTCTTTATCAGGGATTCCGAAAATTGCTGTGTTATCAAACATGTAGGCCACAGAACCACTTACGCCCATGTTGCCGCCATTTTTACTGTAAGCTGCGCGGACATCTGATGCTGTGCGGTTTACATTGTTTGTTAAGGCATCCACAATCACCATCGAACCGTTGGGGCCAAAGCCTTCGTAACGTAACTCGGAATAATTTTCATCGCCTGTTCCTTTTGCTTTCTCGATAGCGCGATCAATGATGTGTTTCGGTACGTTGTATGTTTTGGCGCGTTCAATAACGAAGCGCAGTTTTTGGTTGGAATGGGGATCTGGATCGCCTTGTTTTGCGGCTACATAAATTTCAACCCCGAATTTTGCGTAAATACGACTGTTATTTGCGTCTTTTGATGCTTTCTTTTCTTTAATATTTGCCCATTTGCGGCCCATATTACCACTCTCTTTCTGATTAGGAGTTTCGCTTACTCTGTTTCATTATAAATGTATTATGCGGATTTGTTAAGTGGAGATGTGTAATTAATTCCTATTTGTTAATTTTAGGATTGAAAAAAATGGATGTAAGTACTGGTAATAGGGGAGTTAGGGTCATTGTGGACATTGTAAGTCCATATACCCAGATTTGAGATTATTTATTTTGAATGTAATCGCGTACAGTTTAGTCACAAAATTGACAAATGGCGTATAGATGCGCTTTAATCGGGCTTTAGGCGCTTTAATAATGTAAAGTGTGAAAAACATTACAATATTCTCATTTTGGTTAGAAGCACTAGTTTTTGCAGGTGTTTAGGTGTAGACTAGCTTTATTAAGAATGATGATACTTCTTCTTCATTCATGCGGGTTCTAATTACATATTCGGTTGCTTGGTCATGTGTAAGTCGGGGATTTGGATTCATTGGAAGGGGAATTAGGATGAAAAAGATTTTTAGTCTTTTAGCATCTTTTCTCTTGATACTACAAATGTTTTTACCGCAAGTGGTTTCTGCACAGGCAACGGATGATATAAAAGAGGAGAACGGTGTTACATTAACGAATGTCATTGTGAAAGAAGGAGCAAGTGATTATACGGTTATGGGTTCGATGAGGAATGATACGGAGGACGCGATAACCGGTGAGATAACCATTTCTGAAAACTTGGAGCTATCGATGTTAGATGATGGTGCTATTTTTGATGGGAATAAGCAAGAGATTGGTAAGTATACTTTGAATGGAAATGTAGTTTCGTTTTCGATTTCAGCTAAAATGAATACAGTTTTTAATTTTCGGATTGCGGGTTCGTATGACGGGAAAGTGGACAAGGCTACGTTTTCAGATGGAACGCATGTGATTTCGAGGAATATCGGAAAGGTTGATGAGGAAACTCTAAAGTCTGATGTGCCGGTGCAAAAACCAGATGTGAAACAGCAGATAAAGACTGAGGCGCCAGTTTTAAAAGAGGGACCGCAGGATTTGAAAGATATATTTGCTTCACTTGGGTATGCAGAGCAGGATCAGTCGATTTTGTCGGACATGGTTGTGACGTATACGAATAAGGATGGCGAGGTTGTGACAGAGCCTACCGTTGATGATCGGATTCATTTTGCATTTGATTGGCGTATTCCTGATGATGTTGGGGCGCTTGTGAACGAGGGTGATTATTATACGTTTGAATTGCCGGATAACGTAAAAGTTGCTCAAAATATGACGATTGATCTGGGGGAATATGGGAAGGCAGTCGTTAATAAAGATGGCACGGTAACAATAACGTTTACGGACGCTGTGAAAGGTAGCTCGGATGTGCATGGGACGCTTCATTTTGAGGCAGGCTTTGATGAGAATGTGATTGATGGACCAGGTGACACAACGATAAAAGTTCCTGGTGAGGAGAAATTGCCAAGCACCGAAGTGACGATTAAGCCTAAAGCCGGCGCTACGATTGATAAGGACGGGTATTTTGATAAGGTTCAGAATCCAGATTATGTGATTTGGAATGTTGATATTAATAAGGCGATGGATACGATTGAAAATGCGCACGTGACGGAGGCATTGCCGGATGGTTTGACGTTTGATTCGGTTCAGGTTTATCAGGTGGATGTGGATTTACGCGGAAACGTGATTGCGGGTAGTGAAAAATTGGTGACAACAGGCTATCAGGTGGATGCTGATGGGAATGTGACGTTTACAGATTCTATCGATGGTGCGTATCGACTTGTTTATAAAACAACGATTCAGGAGGATAAGAAACCGCTCGATGGTGGTAAAGTTAAATTTGAGAATCGTGCGACTCTGAGTGGTAAAGATGTGGAGGATGTGACGGCTACTGCTACGGTGGAAGCGAGCTACGGGAAAATTTTAAGTAAATCATCAACGAATTATGATCCGAATAAGCAAGTGTTTGAATGGACGATTAAGTATAATTATGGTGAAAAACATATTGATCAGAGTGATGCGGTGTTGACGGATACATTCGGCTCGGAGCGGATGGTGTTGCTCACGGATTCGGTTAGATTGTACAACGTGACATTTAATCAAGATGGGAAGGAAGTCCAAGGTGCCGAGCTTGTTGCGGGTAAGGACTATGAGTTGATTGAGACGGAGAAAGGTTTTGAGATTCGCTTTTTACATGATGTGGACGGCGGCGTAAAAATTAAATACAAGACTGGTATTGATGGGCATATTGACGAGGATATAAACGTGTCAAATGGTGTTGATATTAGCACTGGTCAACATGGTGGGTCGACAGGGACGGTGTATCAGCAGAATTTGGTGAAAAAACTGGGTGCTGTGGATTATGATAACAAGACAGTTGCCTGGAACATTGATGTAAATAAAAATCATTATGTGATGAAAAATTGGAAACTAACGGACAAATTGAGTGACGGTTTGACCTTACTTCCAGATACGATGAAGGTTTATGATGTGGACGCGAAGTACGAGCTTGTAGTGGGTAAGGATTATGAGCTTGTATATAATAAGAACGAAAACGAGTTTACGCTTGAATTTTTGAATGGGTATAAAGAGGAGACGACTCATGCGTTCACGATATCGTATAGTACGACGTTTAACACGCAATGGGTAGACAAGGTAGATCAGGATAAGACTTTCAAAAATAAGGCTTCATCGGCTTGGTTGGATGAGTTTGGTGGCCCGCATGAGAGTCATGATGATGCGACATTTGATCCGAACAAACCTGCGAAATACAATGGGTTTAAAAATGGTTCTTACAATGCGCAAACGCGTCTTATTACGTGGGAAATTGGGATTAACTATGATGGCACGGATTTAGATAATGCCCAAATTATTGATCCGATTTTAGGCAATCAGCAATTCGTGAAGGGTTCTGTGAAGATTTATCATTATACAGTGAATTCAGATGGTTCGATTGCCAAAGGTCAGGAAGTTAGTGATACGTCTGATTTTGTGATTAATGAGCCTTCGAAGCGTAACAATAATACGTTGACGGTGAACTTCCCGCATGGAGAATCTGCGATGTATCTCGTGGACTTCCAAACGAGTGTGGAAGGGCAATTGGTTGCTGCGAATTATAAAAACGATGCAGTTTTCAAGAATAATGATTATCCAGATCATACGCTTAGCGCGGAGGTTTCGGTTACACACGGTGGAAAGTTGGCCGTGAAATCGGGTGAACAGGATGAGGATGGATTTGTGAATTGGAAAGTAACAGTGAATCCTAGTTTGTCACAAGTGGATGATGTTGTTGTAACGGATCGCCCATCTCCGAACCAATCGATTGATTTGGATTCCGTTGTTATTTTGGGTACGCTTGTGAAATCAGATGGGACACTGGAAACAAATGATCGAAATTCATTGGTGGAAGGCACGGATTATACAGTTGAGTTAACCACGGATAATGAAACAGGGCAACAAGAGCTGAAAATTAGTTTTGCGAATCAATTGAACGAGGCGTATGTTATCAAATACCGCACGATGGTTCTGATGACTGGAAATAAAGATAAGGTTTCCAATGATGTTAAAATTACAGGCAATCACGAGGAGCAAGTAATTGGCGGTGATAATACCGAAGTTGATGTAATCGTGTCAGAAGGCGGTGGCACAGCAGTTGGCACGAAAGGTAGCATTTCTTTTGAAAAAGTTAATGGGGAAGACCAAGCGCTGCAAAATGCTAAATTTGAACTGCGAGATAAAAATGACCAACTTGTTATTCGTACTGGCACAGTCGATCAAAATGGAAAACTAACGTTTGGTAATTTGCCATATGGAACGTATATTTTGAAGGAAATTGAAGCGCCAGATGGTTATAGCGTTTCGGAGGAACTCGCGAACGGGAAAAAAGTGACGATTTCTAAAGACAGTAGTCGCGCAAATATTTTTGAAAAGCTAGTAAACAGCCCGAATAAGGTGACGCTGACGAAACAAAATGGAGAACATGAAGCTTTAGCCGGAGCCGTTTTCAAATTGCAGTGGCAAGTTGGTGATTCGTGGATTGATATTCGCCCAGATGAAAGCTATACGAGCGATGCTAACGGTAAATTAGAAGTGGATGGGCTTATGCCAGCGAATTATCGATTTATTGAAATAGCAGCACCAAATGGTTATATTATCAATAGTGACCCGATTCCTTTTAGCGTTGAAAAAGCAGCGACAGGTGTGATTCCTGATGTTACAGTGGGTCCTTTTATAAATTATCAAGGTAGCGCGCTCCTTGTGAAAAAAGGCGATGATGGGAAATTGCTGCCGGGAGCGATATTCAAAGTGGTGGATGCATCGGGTGAAACGGTGCAAGATAACCTTGTGACAGACGATGATGGGCAAGTCGAAGTAATGGATTTAGCGCCTGGTGATTACCGGTTTATTGAGACTAAAGCACCTGATGGCTATATTTTAGACACGACGCCAAAAGCCTTTACGATAAAGGGCAGAGTGGATGGAAAACCGGAAAAAGTTGAAGTCGGCGAAGTTGTGAATTATAAAGGTCAGGCTGTGTTGCATAAACGAGATGCAGCAGGCGATGCGCTAGAAGGGGCGGTTTTTGAGCTTTTAGATAAAGAAGGGAATAGGTTACATGAGGTGACGTCGGATGAAAATGGTGCTGTTACTCTGAACAATCTGGAGCCAGGCGATTATCAGTTAGTGGAAATTCTAGCACCGGCGGGATATTTATTAAATGAACAGCCTATTTTATTCAACATCAAGCCAAGTAGTGATGGAATACCAAAAGTTTTAGATTTGGGCGTATTTGTGAATTATCAAGGCGCTGTAGTATTAACAAAAACAGATATGAACAATCGACCTTTGGCAGGAGCAGAGTTTGACCTAATAGGTAAAGATGAGGACGTAGTTGCTAGTAAATTAATATCAAATAGCGATGGCAAAATAGAAGTGTCCGATTTGGCACCAGGTAATTACTACTTTGTTGAAACGAAAGCACCTGCGGGATATGAAATTGATAGCAAGCCGATTCATTTCACGATAGCAGACACAGCAATGGGCGAGCCAGAAAAATTCGAAATCAGTTTTTCCAATCATAAAATTCCAGAGAAAGTGACGCCGCCTGATAACAAAAATCCGAAAGTGAATGAGAAAGTAGTGATTCCGAATCATAAGAAGAAAGAGCCAGAGCAGTTAACAGGAAATTCTAAACTACCAGCAACAGGTGATACAAATACTGAATCAGGATGGCTTGTTTTGACAGGTGCGGTCATGCTTGCAGGTTTATTACGATACAATAAAAAGTAACGGGCAGATAAGTGATGTATGAATAATCACTATCTCGTAAATGAAGTGGCTGGGAAATCTGAACCAGCCACTTTCTTACGTCTAGTCAAGCATAAATGGTAAGTATAGCAAGAATACGTATCATTTATACGATATATAATCAGAAGATTATTATCAGCATGGAGTTCCGCATGATTTTGTACTATAATAGAAGTATAAAGTCGAATGGAGGAACTAAAATATGGCTGATTTGCCAAGATGTCCAGAATGTAATTCAGAATACACGTACGAAGATAGAGGTCTATTTATTTGTCCAGAATGTGGTCATGAATGGTCTGTTGACGCGGCTGAAGCAAGTGATGACGTGAGGGTTGTTCGCGATTCTAATGGAAATGTTTTAACTGATGGCGATTCTATCACGGTGATTAAGGACTTGAAAGTAAAAGGAAGTTCATCCGTGGTCAAAATTGGAACGAAAGTCAAAAACATTCGTTTAGTAGAAGGCGATCACGATATTGACTGTAAAATCGATGGTTTTGGACCGATGAAATTAAAATCAGAGTTTGTTAAGAAGCTTTGATTTGAGTGAGGGGAGGCCGGGACAAAACTCATTTTCACACAAAACTAAGCAAGGTAACACGAGCCCTTTTTTCGGGTAAGACGTGCATCTTGCTTTATACAAATCGAGCGAAAGCGTTTGTATTCCGGGGATTTGGAATGGATTAACCGTTCACTTTGTTCACGCTTATATTGGGACTGTAACTCATTTTATTCGAACATTCCCAACAAAGCAGGGAGGGAGTCGTATTCCCGACTATGCAAGAAGTTAAGCGAAACTGTTCTTGTGTAGCAGAACCGGTGGATAGATTAACCGTTCCCTGCGTTCACGCTTATATTGGGACTGTAACTCATTTCATTTCGAACAGTCCCAACAATGCGAGCGCCTGTCGCCGATTTATTGAGATTATGTCCCGTCCTCTTTTTAAATGGGGGTAGAGGAATGAGATATATTAAATCACAAATGAAGCAATTGGTCAGAGAAGATGCGCGATTGCAGCAGAAGTTGAAACAGCTGATGGAAGAGCACGATTTGGAGAAAAGTTTCGCTTTAAAGGCGTTGTACCATGCGGAAGTTGCTGATAGCGGGAAGTACATGGAAGCGTATCAGGAATTAGATTATTTGAAATAAACTACTGAATACCAACTTTTTTGACCAATCTGCGTAAAGCATAATCTTCGTCTCACTCTAGTAATGGGTAAGACGATTTTTATTTTTCCTTATTTTTTAGTAAAATTAATAAAAAAAGTGCGATATTTTACTGTTTTGTCTGGCGATTTTTTTACTTTAGTTCTATAATAAGTCTATTAAATACTTTTAAAAGGTGATAAAATGGCGACGATGACGGATATTGCGAAATTGGCGGGTGTTTCGATAGCAACGGTTTCTCGAGTATTAAATTATGATGAAACACTCTCGGCCTCAGAAGAAACGCGACGTAAAATTTTTGAGATTGCGGAGAGTTTAGATTATACGAAACATAAGCAGAAATCTACAAAAAAAGTAGGTAAAATTGCGATTGTGCAGTGGAATACGGAAGAGGAAGAGCTGAATGATATTTATTATATGTCGATTCGGATTGGGGCGGAGAATCGTGCGCGGGACCATGGAATTGAGATTTCAACATTGTATGAACTAGGAAAGATTACGTCAGCAGCCATCGATGGAATTTTGGCGATTGGCAAATTCACGTGGCAGCAAGTGGAGCAGTTACAGGCGATTCATAGTAATATTTGTTTTGTGGATACAGACTATCGGTTGAATAAATATGATTCGGTTGTCATTGATTTTAGGCAATCAACGCGAGATGTGATTGACTATTTTGTGCAGGGTGGACATACGAATATTGGTTTTATTGGTGCAGAAGAGCGCAGTGAAATTGATGGGAATATGAATGATCCGCGTTCAGTTGCTTATGTGGCTTATATGAAGGAGCGGGAACTATACGAAAAGCAGAATATGTTTGTAGTTGGTGGACGTTTTGATGTGCCTTCTGGTTACGAACAGATGAAACAAGCGATTCAGCAACTTGGGGACGATTTACCAACTGCGTTTTTCGTAGCGAACGACCCAATGGCAATCGGATGTCTGCGGGCTCTTGCTGAACATAACATTTCGGTTCCCGAGCGCGTGAGCATCGTTGGCTTCAATGATATTAGTGTTTCTCAGTATGTTTCGCCAGCGCTTAGCACGATTCGAGTGTATACCGAATTCATGGGCGAGGAAGGCATGGATATGTTATATGAGCGCATGAATGGACGCAAAATTGCCAAACGTACTATCTTAGAGACAGATTTGATTATTAGAGAAAGTTCCGAATAAGGCATTTTAAAATCCTGCTACGTTCAGTTAAATAGCTGAATGTAGCGGGTTTTTTTTATTTTTAGTAAATAAAGAGTAAAAAATATTGACTTTTAACTAAAAATTTGTTATTCTGTTGAAGAAGTATATTACAGATTTTCACAAACTAACAAAATGTTAGCGATTACAAAAATGGAGGGGTAAGGAATGAAAAAACGTTTTTCGGTTTTGTTGATGATTAGTATGTTGGCAGTGATAGCTTTAGCGGCTTGTGGAGGTGGTTCTGCGGACAGCGCCAGCAAGAACAAGAAGGAATTGACGGCTTGGGCTTGGAATGTGAATGTAAAGGCATTGGAGGAAG
Organism: Listeria rocourtiae subsp. hofi; assembly: GCF_963575615.1. NCBI lineage: Bacteria > Bacillati > Bacillota > Bacilli > Caryophanales > Listeriaceae > Paenilisteria > Paenilisteria rocourtiae. The sequence continues at coordinate 9,014 of NZ_CAUYTL010000048.1, forward strand.
CAGCGAAGCAATACGAGAAAGATAACAAAGGGTTTAAGTTGAAAGTAGTTGAAATGAGCAATACGGATGCCTACCAAAAAATCACAACAGGTCTCCAAGCTGGTGGTAAAGGGTTACCAGACATTTTGCTAATTGAAGATGATCAAGTGCAAGGGTACTTAGAGAATTTTCCAAAAGCGTTTGTGAACTTGTCGGATAAAGGGTTTGATGATGAAAAAAGCAAATTCCCAGATTATAAAATCAGTCTTTTAAGTAAAAAAGATAAAATATACGGATTCCCATTTGATGCTGGTCCTACAGGTGTTTTCTACCGGACAGATATTTTCAAAGAGGCTGGTGTAGATCCTAAAAAGATTCAAACTTGGGATGATTACATTGAAGCAGGTAAAACTATTAAGCAAAAAACAGGTAAAGATATGATTGGTATGGACTATAACAATGATGATGGACAATACCGTATCATGTTGAACACACTCGGTACGTTCTATTTTGACGATAAGGGTGATATCGCATTTACATCGGATGAGTCTGTAAAAGCGATGAGTACGATTCAAAAAATTAAAGATGCTGGTATTTCGAAAAATACGTCTGGTTGGGATCCTTGGGTGAGCGCGCTGGCAAATGGAGAAGTTGTGACGGCTCCAACTGGGGCTTGGTTCTCAGGCTCATTGATTCAACAAGCGCCTGATTTAGCTGGTAAATGGAGTGTTTTCCCAATTCCATCTGTTGAAAAAGATGGAAGTCATGCAGCCAACAATGGCGGTAGTAATTTCATGATTCCAACAGTGAGCGAGAAATCGGATGAAGCATATAAGTTCTTGAAATATTTCAGTACTTCTAATGATGTGCAGGAGTTAGCGATGAGTGAAGGTGGGTTATTCCCGTCTTTAAACACAGTATATGAAACAGGGACGTTCAAGAATAAAGGTGATTATTTCACGCAAGATAACATTTGGCAGTTGTTTGCCGCTGAGATGAATGAAATTAAACCAGCGAACTATACTGGGAACTTCTCTATCGCTAAAGATGAAGCTGTAAAAGCGCAGTCAAAAGTGCTGGAAGGTGGCGACGTGAAAGATGCATTAGAAGCCGCGAAGAAAAGTCTAGCCAACCGAATTCAACAGTAAAAAAGGGATTCAGTCTACCCCTAGTAAATCGGCGACAAGCGCTCGCATTCCAAGAGTTTAGCGGACTTCCGGTTCTGCTACGCAATACTTGCTACGCTTAACTTCTTGCATGGTCGAGGAAACTACCCTCTCCCTGCTTTCAGTCATCACATACACCAGTATGCTCCGCTTCCGGCTTCCACCAAACTCTCGGAATACAAACGCTTTCGCTCGATTTGTGTAAGGTGATATTTAGGATATACTCGAAAAAATTGGTGATTATTAGCTGTAGATTCGAGTTTTAACAATCCTTATTATGTGATAGGAGAATGGACATTATGAGTAGAAGTAAGGCGTTTCCGTATGTATTTATTTTGCCGTCGGTATTATTGTTTGTTGTTTTTATTTTATATCCGATTATTTCGTCGTTTGTGCTCAGTTTTCAGACGAGTGATGGTGGAGAATTATCGTTTGCTGGGCTGGCGAATTATGAACGATTGTTGCATGATGAAATCTTTTGGAAAGCTTTGAAAAATACGTTTATTATTTTCATTTTCCAAGTACCGATTATGCTGTTTTTGGGGCTTGTTTTGGCAACGGTACTGAATAATAAGTTACTAAAATGGAAAGGCTTTTTTCGAGTTGGCTTTTATTTACCAGCAGTGACTTCGCTTGTGGCGTATTCTTTGTTATTTTCGATTATGTTGCAAGATTCGGGTTTAATTAATAATTTATTGTCGTACATAGGAATTGGACCGATTCCTTGGCTGTCTTCGGCGAGTTGGTCGAAGGTGTCGATTATTTTAGCGATGATTTGGCGTTGGACGGGTTACAATATGGTCATTTATTTGGCAGCATTGCAAAATATACCGGAAGATACGTATGAAGCCGCAGATATGGATGGCGCTGGGAAAATACGTCAGTTCTTTAGTATTACGATTCCGCAGTTGAAACCGGTCATTCTTTTTACGGCGATTCTGTCGACAATTGGTACGTTGCAATTATTTGACGAGCCTTTTAACTTAACAAAAGGTGGACCGGCTGATTCGACGATGACGCTAGGTTTGTACATTTACCAAAATGGATTTAAGTATTTTGACTTTAATTACGCATCAGCGGTTGCTTATGTTGTGGTGATTATTGTCGCTGTGCTGTCCTTTATTCAATTCAAATTTGCGGGAGCTGAGAAAAAATGAGTGAGAGAATGATGGGAAGAACGATTGGTAGATATGTGTTACTCGCGATTTTTATGGTTATTTCTATCTTTCCGTTTTATTGGATGTTAATTGGGGCGACGAATCATTCAAGTAAGATGTTTTCGAAGCCGATTACACTTTTGCCAGGTAAGGAATTTATTACGAACTTAGTGAATTTAAATGATAATATCGGAATTTATCGGGTGCTGTTTAACTCGCTACTTGTTTCGGGAGCTTATGTGTTTTTGGCGCTTGCGATTAGTACGGCTGCGGCTTATGTACTCGCAAAATTTCAGTTCCGTGGTGCGAATTTGATTTTCTTATTGTTCATGCTTTCGATGATGATTCCGTCACAGGCAACGGTGATTCCACTGTTTAAATTGATGTCCAATTTTGAGTTACTAAACACGTATTTTGCGTTGATTGTACCGCAACTTTGTTATCCATTTGCAATCTTTTTAATGCGTCAAAATTTCATGGCGTTTCCGAGTGAATTGCTAGAGTCGGCGCGATTGGACGGAGCTGGGGAATATCGGATTTTTTTCCAGATTGTACTCCCATCGATGAAACCCGCACTTGCTGCGACATCGATTTTCTTGTTTATGACGCAATGGAATAACTTTATGTGGCCACTCGTTGTGACGACTTCAAGTGAAATGTATACATTCCCCGTTGCGCTATCAAGCTTGATGGGCGTGTCATTCACAGATTACGGACAAGTAATGACGGGGATTACATTTGCGACGATTCCGATTATTATTTTCTTCTTGATGTTGCAAAAACACTTTATTTCAGGAATGCTGGGCAGTGCGCTCAAGTAATTTTAGGAGGTTATGGAAATGGTTCGTGAACAGCAAAATTTTTATTACGGTGGAGATTACAATCCGGAGCAGTGGGATGAGTCGGTTTGGCTAGAAGATATGCGGTTGATGAAAAAGGCGGGCGTGAATTATGTCAGCGTAAATATTTTTAGTTGGGCAAAGTTGCAACCGAATGAGGAAACATATGATTTTACAACGCTGGATAAGATTATGAATATGCTTGCAGAAAATGGCATTGGAGTGGACTTGGCAACGGGGACTGCGGCTCCGCCTGCTTGGATTGCGCATAAATATCCGGATTCGCTACCAATGGATGTGAATGGTACACGCTTGTTGCCGGGGTCTAGGCAGCATTATTGTCCGAATAGCACGGATTATGCGCGCTTGGCAGGAGCTTTGACGCGAAAAGTAGCAGAGCGCTATCATGATCATCCGGCACTTGTGATGTGGCATATTAACAATGAGTATGGCTGTCATATTGGCGAGTGTTATTGCGAAAAATGCCAAGTGGATTTTCAAGTCTGGTTGAAGGAAAAGTATGGCACGACCCAGCAGTTGAATGTAAGTTGGTCAACGGATTTTTGGAGTCAGCGTTACTACGAATGGGAAGAAATTTTCTTGCCTGGGAAGACTCCAACATACGCGAACCCAAATCAGCAGGTGGACTTTAAACGTTTCATGAGTGATTCATTGCTGAATTTGTATAAAATGGAACGGGATATTTTGCGGGAGTTTTCGAAGGATATTCCGATTATGACCAATTTGATGGGGCTACATAAGCCGATTGATGGTTTTAAATGGGCGCCAGAGATGGATTTAGTCTCTTGGGATGCATATCCAGATCCCCATGATGTAATTCCGTATGCGCAGTTTATGGCGCATGATTTGACGCGGAGTTTGAAGAAAAAGCCATTTTTATTGATGGAGCAGGCAGCAAGTGCGGTCAATTGGAGAAGTCAGAACGGTGTGAAAACACCTGGTGTGATGCGCTTGTGGAGTTATGAATCGATTGCGCATGGTGCGGACGGAATCATGTTTTTCCAATGGCGAGCGTCTCAAGGTGGTGCGGAGAAGTTCCATAGCGGAATGGTGCCTCATTCTGGCGACGAGGATAGTCGTAATTTTAGAGAGGTTGCGGAATTAGGACAGGAGTTGCGCGGATTGGATGAGCTCGTTGGTTCGGAGTTTGATGCGCAAGTTGCGATTATTTTTGATTGGGAGAATTGGTGGGCGCTTGAGCTTGATTCCAAGCCGTCTGATTTGGTGACATATATGCGTCAGTTATTGGCTTACTATAAAGTATTGCATCGTTTGAATGTGCGGGTTGATTTTGTGCATCCAAGTGAGGATTTGACAGGTTACAAAGTGGTGTTTGCACCGGCCACTTATCAGGCTTCACAGGATTTTGCGGCAAAGGTTGCGGAGTACGTGAAGGCTGGCGGTCATTTTGTAGCGAATTTCTTTAGTGGTATTGTGGACGAGAATGAGCGTGTATACTTGGGCGGGTACCCAGGTGCGTATCGTGATGTGTTAGGCATTTATGTGGAGGAATTTGCTCCGTTAAAACGCGGGGTGAAGCATGAGATTCAGACACAGTATGGTGATTTTGATATTGCGATTTGGGAGGAAGTGATTCATTTACGTGGTGCGGAGGCGATTGCTTCGTTTAAAGATGGTTATGTGAAGAATATGCCGGCTGTGACGGTGAACAAGTTTGGTGCGGGAACGGCATATTACATCGGGACGCAACCGGATGCGGGCTATTTGGAGAAATTGTTGCGTGATTGTCTGACTGTTGCGGAGATTGCGCCACCGTTTGATGTGCCGGATGGTGTGGAAGTGACAGTGCGCCGTAAAGGGGAAGTGGTGTATTATTTCTTCTTGAATCACACGGATAAGACGCAGGTTTTTCCGATTGGTGGAACCTTTGCAGAGTTAATTAGTGGCGCGGAGGTTGCGGATTTTATGACATTACCTGCACGTGATGTAAGCATTTTAAAAGGATGATGGAGGTGCGCGGAAATGGGAATTTCTTATGATGAGGCGCAACGAGTGTTTCATTTGCGTGGAAAAGATGTCAGCTATGTGCTCGGTGTAGTGCGTGACGGTTATTTGGCGCATTTATACTATGGAAAAGGGCTTCGTGAATTTGCAGGTTCCAATGGTTTGACGTTCATTAAGCGCGACTTTTCGCCAAGCGTTAGCATTGGAGATGAGACGTTTTCGTTGGATTCCTTGCCCCAGGAATACCCACAGTATGGTAATACAGATTTTCGCAAGCCGGCGTATCAGGTGATGGGAAAAGACGGGGCAACAATTTCAGATTTGCGCTATGAATCTCATCGTATTTTTGCTGGAAAAATGAAGCTAGATGGGCTACCGGCTTCATATGTGGAGCAGGATCGTGATGCGGATACGCTTGAGATTACGATGGTGGATGCGGTTCTGGAATTGCGTGTTGTTTTGCAGTATACCATTTTCGAGGCAGACAATGTGATTACTAGGTCTGCTCGATTTGTGAATGATGGACAGGATTCGTTACAAATTTTGAAAGCGGCAAGTGCGTGTATTGATTTTAAGGACAGTAATTATGATTTACTCACTTTGCCTGGCGCTTGGGGAAACGAGCGGCAAGTGGAGCGAGCGCCATTACGACATGGAATGCAGAGTGTTGATAGTGTTCGTGGTGCTAGTAGTCATCAGCAGAATCCGTTTGTGGCGTTGTTAGAAAAACAAACAACGGAGGAGTTCGGCGAGGCATATGGCTTCAACTTGGTGTACAGCGGAAATTTCGAGGCTTCTGTTGAGGTAGATCAATTTGCGACTACGCGAGTTATTCTTGGGATTCATTCTTTTAATTTCGATTGGCAACTTGAGTCAGGAGATACCTTTCAGACTCCTGAGGTTGTAATGGTTTATTCGGATGCCGGGCTAGGGGGCATGTCGCGTCAATATCATCGTTTTTATCAGAAACATTTGCTAAGAGGCGTTTACCGCGACAAAACACGACCAATCTTGGTGAATAATTGGGAAGCAACATACTTTGATTTCACCGAAGAAAAGATTTTGGATATCGCAAAAGTGGGTAGCAAACTCGGAATGGAGCTGCTCGTACTGGATGACGGCTGGTTTGGCAAGCGGAATTCCGATAAATCATCGCTCGGAGATTGGTTTGTAAACGACGAAAAACTACCGAACGGTCTGAGAAATCTAGCGGAAAATGTGAATGATCTGGGCATGAAATTTGGATTATGGTTTGAACCGGAGATGGTCTCAGTGGATAGTGACTTGTATAGCGCGCATCCTGATTGGTGCATGCATGTACCGAAACGTGCGAAATCTGAAAGCCGCAACCAGCTAGTGCTTGATTTTTCTAGAGAAGATGTTTGTGCAGAAATTACGCGTCGTATGGCGGTAATTTTAGAAGAAGTGCCTATTAGTTATGTGAAATGGGATATGAACAGGCATCTGACCGAAGTTGGTTCTGCTCATTTCTCGAGCGAGCAGCAACAGGAGATTGCGCATCGTCATATTCTAGGCGTGTACGGCGTCATGGATGCAATCACCACGCAGTTCCCAGATGTTCTATTCGAAAGTTGTTCGGGCGGAGGTGGGCGCTTTGATCCGGGAATGCTATATTACATGCCTCAAACGTGGACGAGCGACAACACCGATGCCGTTTCACGCTTGAAAATTCAATATGGCACGAGCCTTGTTTATCCGATTGTCGCGATGGGCTCTCACGTTTCTAGTGCTCCTAACCATCAAGTTGGCCGTTTCACGTCGCTTGAAATGCGTGGAAACGTTGCAATGTCAGGTAATCTAGGCTACGAGCTGGACTTAACAACATTGACAGAGGATGAACAAGAAATAGTCCGCCATCAAATTGAAACGTACAAAGAAATCCGAGAACTTATCCAATTCGGTGATTTTTACCGTCTAAAAAGCCCATTTGAAGGAAATGAAACAGCATGGATGTTCGTGGATAAAGCTAAAACAGAAGGCTATGTATTCTATTTCCAAGTTTTAGCCGCACCAGCACGGCCATTGCAATTCGTGAAGTTAGCAGGTTTAAATGCAGCTGCACAATACAAGCTTCACGGAACCGAGCAAGTTTTCGGCGGTGATGAACTGATGTACGCAGGAATGAAAGTCCCAACCTCGCTAATTGGCGACTTCCAAACGGTAAGTTGGCACTTTCAAATAAAGAAATAGCGATATAGACCCAAATGTCAGTTAAACTATGGTAGAATGGATGTTTAATATATTACAAAGGAGAGTTTTAAAATGGGATTTTCAGAAGCATTCAAGGCATTTTGGGGGAATTATACTAATTTTAGTGGGAGAGCAAGCCGCTCGGAGTATTGGTTTGCGCAGTTAGCGATTTGGATTATTTTCTTTGTACTAGGTATCTTTGGATTTTTTAGTAAGTTCGTGTATTATGCAGAAGGAATTGTGGGTATATTTTTTGTAATTCCGATGTTAAGCTTAGCAATTCGCCGTTTACATGATACAAACAAAAGCGGTTGGTTCATTTTGATGGGGCTTATTCCGTTAGTTGGTTGGATTATCATGCTAGTTTTCTATTGTACAGCAGGAGATAAAGGTTCTAACCGCTTTGGTGAAGATCCATTAGCTAAATAAGACAAAAAAGTTGAGGATGGGACAAAAGTTGATCTACAAATCAACGGATGTTCCATCCTCTTCTTACGATTAGTCAACCAATAAACCTT
>NZ_CAUYTL010000049.1:0-16565 GCF_963575615.1 Listeria rocourtiae subsp. hofi
ATACGTATCCAAAATCTAAATGCAGATTTTGGATACGTATTTTTCTAGGTCAGAGAACCTTTTGTCTCAGACTCTTTCTCAGCGCAATCAAAAGGAGAAATTCACACAATCAAATAAAGGGGGTATTTGTATTGTGATTTATTTCACTTCAATAATATAACACACCTAAATGAATAATTCAACATTTCACAAACTTTATTTTAATAAAATCTATAATTAATATCCCCTTGATAATCCTTATTCGTAAATAAAAATAGTCACTATCTAATAATAAGTCGTGCATTTTCATCTATTATTCTTGAAATGCCTGCTTTCCAGCTTCTCAAATGTCTGAAATAGCAAAAATACTACTATTTCATCCAAAAACAATAAAATAGGATTCTCATTAAAGAACCCTATTTTATCAATCATACCAAAATAAATTTATTTTTCACGTCTAACATTTTTCACAAACAAAAGCTTATAACCACTACTTAACTAATTTCTCCAGCTCGTTCAATCGTTGTTCAAATACCTTCAATGCATCTGTAACGGGCTTCGCTGTAGTCATATCTACGCCCGCTTTTTTCAACACTTCAATCGGAAAATCAGAACTTCCTGCTTTCAAAAATGCCAGGTATTTCTCAACAGCTTCTGCACCACCATGTAAAATGCGGTCACTGAGCGCCGATGCTGCACTAAATCCTGTAGCATACTGATATACATAGTAATTCATATAGAAATGTGGAATGCGCGACCACTCAAGCCCAATCTCCTCATCATATACTATCTCGTTACCATAATATTTCTCATTCATCGCAAAATAATTCTCCGTCAAAAATTCAGCTGTTAAAGCCTCACCTCTTTGATCTGCTTGATAAATGAGATGCTCGAACTCTGCAAATTGCGTTTGGCGGAATACCGTGCCCTTAAATCCATCCAAATAATGATTCAACAAATATGCCCGCACTTTCGGGTCATCATATTTCTTTAACATATAATCCGTTAATAAATTCTCATTCGTCGTCGAAGCTACTTCTGCTAAGAAAATCGAATAATCACCATAAACAAATGGTTGATTTTCCCGTGTATAGTAGCTGTGCACACTATGACCCAACTCATGTGCCAATGTAAATACATTATCAATCGTGTCTTGCCAGTTCATCAAAATATATGGACTCGTGCTATACGCGCCTGACGAATAGGCACCGCTACGCTTCCCTTTGTTCTCCACAACATCAATCCAGCGATTATCAAAAGCTTCCTTCAAAATAGCTTGATACTCTTCTCCAAGCGGCGCAAGACCATTTAAAACAATATCTTTCGCGTCTTCAAACGTAAACGCTAAATGCACATCCGTGGAAAGTGGCGTATACATATCGTACATACGCAATTCATCTAGTTTCAATAACTCCTTACGCAATCCAACGTAGCGCTGTAACAATGGTAACTGATTGTTTACAGCCTCTATCAATGAATCATACACAGCCTCAGGAATATGATTCCCAAACAATGCTGCATGACGCGCCGACTCGTAACCATGAACTTTTGCATAGAAATTTCCTTTCTTCACTTGACCAGTTAATGTAGTTGCCATCGTATTCTTCAAATTATCATAAGCACTATACATTCCTTTAAATGCAGCTTTACGAACATCACGATTCTTTCCTTCCATCATCTTGCCATAGCGACCATGCGTAATTTCCACTTGATCCCCGTTCTCGTCCTCAATTACAGGAAATTTCATATCAGCATTATTCAAAATACTATACGTTCGCGATGCATTCCCTAAAACCTCTCCTGCCTGTGCAAGCAATGCCTCTTCCTTCTCAGACAGCACATACGGACGATTCAAATTCACTTCTTCTAATAAATGGGCATAAAGCTGTAAATTCTTATTTTCTGCTATAAAATCTTTCAATATCGCCTCGTCCATCGCCAATATTTCTGGTTCGAAGTACGAAATGGCCGCAGATGCTTCCGTCAACAAGCTCCCCGCCCGACTATTTAACCCTTGATATGTGGTGTTTGTTGTATCTTGATCTTGTTTCAAATGCGCGTAAACATAAAGATTTCCCAAACGATCATACAACTCATCTCGATACCGCAAAGCCTGCAACAAGCTGTCACTGCTATCACTCAGTTTGCCTTGAAAAGCCTTAGCTTCCTTCACTTTATCTTTTAATTGCGCGAAATCAGTCTCCCACGCATCATCATTTTTAAAAATTGTCGTTAAATCCCATGTTGCACTAACCGGTACTTCTTCTCGAGTTGGCAATGCAGCTATTTTTTTCTCACTCATAAATCTAATACCTCCAATAATTACTTTTTCATTCATTATGAGCTAATCCAAATGAAAATGCAAAAATCAGCTATCCAAAAAAAACGCCTCATCGTTCACCAGTGCTTTCATCTGCTTAGACATCGTATAATATCCCGCACCACTTCTCCGTAAAATTCCTTGCTTACAAAGAAATTGCAAATAGGCTAAACAAAGCTCAGTACGGTCCTCATCCCAAATAAGTGGCATCGGAACTACATTATTCGCAAAAACCGTGAGCAAATGATCCAGCTGAAAAGAGTCTTCACAATCCATCACTCGAAAAAAATCACGCCATAAATAAAACTGCCACTCCATCGCCGGTGTCTTCACTCTAAATTGCATGGGTAATGAAACACCGATTTCTATTGGCAAATGCTGCAAATAATAGCCCTGCTCATACAAGTCCTTCAGAAACAAGCTTTGCTTCTTAAATCGCGTATAGAAATAACACTGTTTCTGTCTCTCAAAAGCTAAATCTCGCTTCACATAAAAAGTCGCATACTTAATCCGCCCTATCGCTTTCTTAATCACATCAAGCCTCTCACGTCCATCAAACGTCATTGATCGCGCATAAAAACGATTCGTTGTATCCATCGTAATATGATATAGCAACGTCCAACGATTTATTTCCGGCAAATATTGCACCAAATAATATCCTAAATTCGCTTTCTGCTTAATAAAGGCCTGTTGAAAAGTCGTTAAATAATATCTCCCCTTCACCATCCGAATATCTTGGCCAAGAATCCAATGGACGCAAAGTCCTGCTAGATGATAGTCTTCCGTTCTCTGTCGCAGTTCATGCACAGAAACCGTAGAACACTGATATTCGATGACAGTGCGTTCGTCCACAAGAATATCCGCCTGACGCTTTATATCACGTAAATATACCTCTACATCCACTTGAAAATCTTGCAAAATCAGCCACTCCAAAAAATATTTTTTCCCATTTAAATGCCGTTCAGATTCACCTTCCGAAGCAAATCGGCACTTACTAGAGGCCAGATGTGAAAAATGAGGTATGTTAATCTCACCTGCCTTCAGAATTAACTTTTCTTCACAACAGCCACACGTATACTGATTCTTCTCTGCTTTCAAAAAAGCCGCATTTCCACGTGTCACAACAATATCTCGTCCATCTTGATCTTTTGCGGTAAATATAGTCATCACTGCCTCTCACAATCTGTATATTAACTATATTCGCCCTATCCTTCGTAACTCCTCCCTACTATTCAATAAACGCAAAAAGACTCGATTCACGTATTTTTCACAACGCAAATCGAGCCAAAAAGCTTTTTTAGTTAAAATATTTCTTTACTTGTGGCAAGGCAGGATCATCAAAGATAACTTTAGCATATTCGGCAAGAACATACCCAGTCAAATTTGTTTCATCGCCATACTCTAATAAAATACTGACTACATTGTCAATGTTTTTTTCATCAAATTTCGCTTCTGGAAACTCCACGTACAGATAATAACTATCTTTGTAGTGGTACAGTTTCGTTGATAACTGATCAAGCCCAGTCGCTTTAGACAGGGTAATCAAGTCCTCAAATTCGCGGAACTGTAAAATAAATTCTAACGTATCATCGTCCCCACCGTCCGTAATTTTGGTAGGAGTAAAATGCTCTTCTAATAGTTTCTCAATACGCTCCTCGGCTAGTTCATCCGCTTGATCCATATTAATCTCAAAACCAGATTCACCTTTACCTAGGTTAGCCTTCGTAACTAGCACTTCTAAACCGTGCTTCAAAGCTTGTACCTGAATCCAGAGCGGTCCATCAGGAGAGAACTCTTCTTCATACTTAAGCTCATCCATCATATCCCAGAAAAGCTCCTCACTTTTCTCGCGATCATACCAAATTTCTTCATGATTAAATCCGCGTTCTTCCAGATCCATATAAGAGATATAAAACTTTATTGTGTTCTCATTAATACGTTCAATTTCCATCGTCACACACTCTCCCTTCCATCTTCAACATTGACAATGAAGGGTAATTCATTTGTTGTTAATTTCATTGTAGCCTACTTCAAAAAAAACGGCTAATATTTGATTTTCCTAAGAACCATTATTTTATTGAAGAATACCATCTTAGCCTATATTTACCCATAATTCAAGAGTAGAAACTCCTTAATTGCTCGAAAAAGCCTATATTTATAAAAAAATTATGATAATAACCCATCAAAATCCTAATCTGCTCCAAAAAAACTACCAATACCTAAAAAAGCATTGGTAGTTCAAATCAGATTAATTAACCAGTTTTTGTGCTTCACGCAATTGGTACGTACGAACGCGACGTGGTAGGAAACGACGAATTTCATCTTCGTTATAGCCTACTTGCAAACGTTTCTCGTCAATAATAATTGGGCGACGTAGCAAACCTGGATTTTTTTGGATTAGTTCAAATAATTCTTGAAGCGGTAAACTATCTAAATCCACATTTAATTTTTGGAATGTCTTAGAACGTGTGGAAATGATCTCATCCGTACCATCCTCTGTCATTCGTAAAATTTCTTTAATTTCGCCTAAACTTAGCGGCTCCGAGAAAATATTTCTCTCTTTGTACGGGATATCATGTTCCTCTAGCCATGCACGAGCCTTGCGACAAGACGTGCAACTTGGTGAAGTGTATAACGTTACCATTAGACATTCACACTCCTTATTGGTTTATTGTTTCATTCAATGTAACGAATTTCCTAACAATATATCTATTGGAAACGATCTCTTTTAAGACCTACTTTCATTATACACCAAAATAGCAAAAAGCAATACACTATTTTAAAAAAAGTTATCCAACTCACACAGATTGAAAGTTGCTCGTTATATGTATGTTACCCTTACTATACCGCTTTAAAACAAGAATCCGATGAAAAAATAAACCTTTACATTAAAAATAAATGAGAATTTTGTTAAAATGCTACTAGAAAAGCCACCCCGAAAATTCAGGATGGCTTTTATCAATTATTCTACTACAGTTTCAGCGGCTTCCGCAGTCAGCTTTGCATGCTTCTCTTGGTAAGTAGCTACTTCCTCAGGAGAGCAATACACAAAATGACCTGGTGCAATTTCACGCATCTGCAAATCTTCATTTCCAGTATAATTATGAATCGCTGGATCATATGTTTTACGCACACGAGTACGCTCATAGTTAGGATCAGGTAATGGAATCGCAGAAAGTAGTGATTCTGTATAAGCATGTAACGGCGCGCGATATAAATCGTCAGCAGGTGCTAATTCCACCAATTTACCAAAATACATAACACCGATACGATCACTAATATATTTAACCATTGACAAATCATGTGCGATAAACAAATAAGTCAGGCCTTTTTCTTTTTGCAACTGTCTTAATAGATTCACGACTTGTGCTTGAATCGAAACGTCAAGTGCAGAAATTGGCTCATCGGCAATGATGAATTCTGGTTGAACAGCAAGCGCGCGAGCAATCCCGATACGTTGGCGCTGTCCACCAGAGAATTCATGTGGATAACGCCCAGCATGTTCTTTGCTCAAACCAACCGTTTCTAATAACTCATACACTTGATTCGTTAACTCGGATGGTGTTTTTGCTAAACCATGAATACGAATTCCTTCTGCAATGATATCCTTTACTTTCATACGCGGATTAAGCGAAGCATATGGATCTTGGAAAATCATTTGCATTTTGCGACGGAATTCGTGCATTTCTGTACGTGATTTGCGACCATGTACATTCTCGCCATCGTACAATACTTCGCCATCTGTTGCATCATAGAGGCGAATAATCGTACGTCCGGTTGTTGATTTCCCACAACCAGATTCTCCTACAAGACCAAGTGTTTCTCCTTTATAAATATCAAAAGAAATACCGTCCACAGCACGAACTTCACTGGCTTTTCCTTTATTAAAATATTGCTTTAAATTCTTAATTTCGAGTAGTTTCTCAGCCATCTACTTCAACCCCCTTCGCGTGAACAGCTTGCATACCAGGATGATCCGTTGCAAATTGTTCTTGACGACGTAATACGGCATCAGGAGGCGTTACTTCTGGTGCATCTGGATGCAACAACCAAGTTGCTGCATAATGTGTATCAGAAACTTTATACATTGGTGGCTCTTGTTCTAAATCGATTTGCATTGCGTATCTATTACGAGCCGCGAACGCATCACCTTTTGGAGGATCCAACAAATCAGGAGGTGTACCTGGAATAACAAACAGTTCCTCCTCGTCCGTATCCAAAGTTGGCATCGAGCTAATAAGTCCCCACGTATAAGGATGTTGCGGATTATAGAAAATCTCATCAACTGTTCCAATTTCAACGATTTTGCCGCCATACATAACTGCTACACGATCTGCTACGTTCGCAACGACACCAAGGTCGTGCGTAATGAAGATAATCGACGTATCAATCTTCTTCTGTAAGTCTTTCATCAAATCCAAAATTTGTGCTTGAATCGTAACATCAAGCGCTGTTGTAGGCTCATCGGCAATCAGAATCTGTGGGTTACACGCAAGCGAAATCGCAATAACAACACGTTGACGCATACCACCCGAAAACTGATGCGGATACTGTTTCAAACGTTCTTCAGCATTGGGAATACCAACTAATTGAAGCAAACGAAGCGCTGTTTTCAATGCCTCTTTTTTGCTAATTTTTTGGTGCTTGATGATTGGTTCTGCAATTTGTTTGCCGATGGTCATTGTTGGATTTAATGAGGTCATCGGATCTTGGAAAATCATCGAAATTTCTTTTCCACGAATTTTTTGCATTTGTTTTTCAGATGCTTTCGCGATGTCTATACCGTTAAATAGGATTTCTCCTGATTTAATTTTGGAATTGCTTTCTGGTAATAGGCGCATGATGGACTTTGTCGTTACGGATTTACCCGAGCCAGACTCACCAACAATAGCTAGCGTCTCACCTTTAATAAGATCAAAGCTCACGCCACGGATTGCTTTTACTTCACCGGCATACGTATGAAACGAAATATGCAGGTCTTTTACTTCTAACAGTTTTTCCATTTTTCCTCACCTCACCTTTAATCACGCATTTTCGGATCAAACGCATCACGTAAGCCGTCAGCAATTAAGTTAAATGCAATCATGATAATACATAGTACGAGTGTTGGATAAAGAACCATGTAAGGTAATACTTGCAATGTCTTGTATCCTTCACTAATAAGCGTTCCTAGTGATGCTTGCGGAGCCGGAATACCTAAACCAATAAATCCTAAGAAGGCCTCGAAGAATATCGCACTTGGGATACTGAACATAACATTGATGATAATAACACCAGATACGTTCGGTAGCAAATGCTTGAATAGAATACTCGGTGTCGAACCACCAAGCGTTTTAGAAGCTAATACAAATTCTTGATCTTTTAATTTCAAAGCTTGTCCACGTACAACCCGAGCCATTGTTATCCAACTGGTCATCGCAATTGCAATGATAATGGACATAATACCGGGATCTAGTACGAGCAACATGAGGATAACAACAACTAAGTTTGGTATCGCCGAAGCAACCTCCAACACACGTTGCATAAAGTTATCGACACGGCCACCAGAGTAGCCAGAAATCATACCGTATGTTACACCGACAATTAAGTCAAAGAACGCGGCTACAAAACCGATAAATAGCGATATTTGCGTTCCTTTCCAAACACGTGTAAATTGGTCACGGCCTAGTGTATCCGTTCCGAACCAATAATACGTTCCTTCAGGTACATTTTTTTGTTTATAAACGTCTACTTCTTCGCCACCAATATTTTGCTTACCATTCCAAAACGGCATATTCTCAAAACCTTGAACTTTAGGAGGCAGTGACGCATTTGCTGTCGTTTGTTCTGAATACGTATATCCAGAAATAAGTGGACCGACAAAAGCCATAATGACAATAAGGGCAAGCACAATAATACTTACTAGCGCGGCTCTATTTTTTCTAATCCGAATCCAAGAATCTTGCATAAATGTAAGGCTTGGACGGAGAATTTTCTCGTGTTCTGATTCTTGCATATGCGCGGGCTGGAATAATTCTTTTGAAATTTTTGGTTCTGTCATAATTATTTACCTCCCGACACACGGATACGAGGGTCAATCAATCCGTAAAGAATATCTACCACTAGAATAACGAAAACAAGCATACCCGCAAAGAGTAGCGTAGTTCCCATAATTACAGGATAGTCGTTGGTCTGTATAGATGAAACAAACTGGCTTCCGATTCCTGGAATACCAAAGATGTTTTCAATAACAAGTGAACCTGTCATCAAGGCTACAGTAAGCGGGCCGATAACAGTAATAAGCGGAATTAAAGCATTACGAATGGCGTGTTTCCAGGCCACCTCAACTCGATTATTCCCTTTGGCTTTAGCGAGTAGCACATAATCTGAACCAAACACATCAATCAGCTCTGTTCTCATAAAACGAGCGGCGGTAGCGAGTGGGAACATGGCGAGCGCGAGCGCAGGTAAAATGGTGTACTCAAACGTACCCCAACCAGCAACTGGCAACCATTGTAGTTTAGCTCCAATCCAGTATTGTAGCATCGCAGCAAATACGAAGGACGGTATCGATTTCCCAAGTATCGCAATAAACGTACTAGTATAATCCGGCCACTTATTTTGGAACATGGCAGCAATAACGCCTAGTATAATACCAAATAGTAAACCGAAGACAATAGCCTCAACAGCAATTGTAATCGATGGGCCAATTAAATTTCCTAGTATTTCTGAGACAGGGCGATTATCCAATTGGAAGGATACCCCTAAATCCCCCTGTAATAAGCCTCCCATGTAGCGAAGGTATTGTACTGGTACTGGATCGTTTAGTCCGTACTGGTCATTCATCATTTGAATTTGTTCTGGTGTCATTTTAGCTTCATTTCTATACGGTGAACCTGGTAGATATTGCATTAAAATGAATGTCACTGTTGCAATAATAAACATTGTAATAACCATATATAAGAGCCGTTTCAATCCATATTTAATCATCTCTACACCCCCCGAAAAATTTATTTTGTAGAATATTTTCTTATTTTATCATAAGCCTGCAACCATAGCGAGCTTTGTTTTCTCAATTCATTGTTTTTTAAGCTTGTGCATTTATTTTAGTCCTGAAAAAGATGATTTGTCGTTTTTCATGAAGTTTAAACACACCCTCCTCACACCAAAATATACCGAGTTATCTAAAAACTCACTTTGATTATTCTGGACTCGAGCATAATAAACTGAAATCTCTTGTCATTTTACTATTTGGATATGTAACACATCCTTAGTCATCATTAAAAGAGAGAGTATATAGAATATACTCTCTCGAATTACAGTCAAGCATTTCTTCATTCAATGTGTGTCAAACTTATTTTCCATCAATATACGTTGTTTTGAATGTATAGTCTGGACCAAACGCATTCTTTTGTAAATCTTTTACGTATGGTTGTTGCAGGAATGCTTTCGCACGTTGGTAAAGCGGTTGAATCGCATAGTCTTGATCGATAAGGATTGGTTCAGCTTTAAGCATTTCATCCCAACGAGCTTGTGTATCGCCAGCAAGCGGACCTGCTGCTTGATCGATAATTTTGTCGTAAGCTGGGTTAGAATAGCTCATTCTGTTTTGTGTGTTACCAGTTCTGAACAAGTTCAAGAATGTTGATGGATCTTGATAATCAGGACCCCAAGCACTTAGTGAGAAGTCATAATCTTGTTTTTGGTCATTTGCTAAACGGATTTTGAATGGTACATTTTTAAGTGATACTTTAAGACCTGAAAGATTTTTCTCCCATTGGTTTTGCAAGAATTCACTTGACTTCTTAGCATTTTCAGTATCATCACTTGTAAACTCAAGATTTAGAGACGTAACGCCTAACTCTTTCAAACCTTGTGTCCATGCTTTTTTCGCTTCATCTAAGTTATAAACGCCAACATCGCCAACTTCATCGCGGTAGTCTTTGTTATCTTTAGGGTCGAAAGTGAATTTCTTAGGAACTAAACCATTTGCTGGGATAGAACCATTTTGTAGAACTGTATCCACGTAGCTTTGTTTATCAACAGATAGTGCCAATGCTTTACGGATATTTTTATTTGCTAACGGTGTTTTCTTACCATTACGTTCTTGGTTAAATTTAATGTAGAATACAGAAGATTCTTCTTCTACAGCATAGTCATCTTTATTTTTATTTTGTACGGCATATTCAGCTGATAATAGCGCTTTGTCTAGTTTATTCGTGTTGTATAAGTTAACGCTAGTTCCAGGATCTTGAACTACTTGTACATTGATTTTATCAAGCTTCACTTTGTCTTTATCATAGTATTTGTCATTAGGTACGAACGCCCAAGTTTTACTTGTTCCGTTCCAATCTGTTAATTTGAATGGTCCATTGTAAAGGATGCTATCACTATCTAAAGCGTATTTGTCACCCTTACTTTCAACATACTTCTGGTTAAGTGGGAAGAATGTCGGGAATGCCAATAATGAATCGAAGTAAGCTGCTGGTTGAACCAGTGTTACTTCTAATGTATTGTCGTCAACTGCTTTAATGCCTAATTCAGAAGGTTTTTTCTCACCTTTAATGATTTCAGAGGCATTTTGAACTAATCCATCAAATAAGTAGGAATAAGTTGCTGCTGTTTTTGGATCAACTGCACGTTGCCATGAATATACATAATCTTTTGCTGTTACTGGATCTCCGTTTGACCATTTTGCGTCATCACGTAGTTTGAATGTATAAACTTTTTTATCATCGCTTACTGTTGCTTTCTCAGTAGCGCCCGCTGGTTGTGCTACACCATCTTTGTCAAGTGCGTACAAACCTTCGTTTGTTTGGTTAATTACGTTTAATCCAACTGCATCATCTGCTTTTGTACTGTCTGCTGATGGGATAAGTGCTGACTCCATCAAGTTTAATTCTTGCTTGGAATCACCTGAGCCTCCACCAGATTTGGAATCGCTTCCGCCTCCACATGCTGCCAGTACTAAGCTTAGTACTAATGTTAATCCTAAAACTAAAAACAATTTAGATTTTTTCATTAGTAAACCTCCCTTTTTTATTTTTCAGAAAAATCATTTCGATTACTATTATACTCTAAAAATTTAAGCTTTGTAAATTATTTTTTCGAAATATACGAAAACAAGGATGAAAGTTATAAGTTATTGCAAAATTAGCGCAAGATAACCCAATTAGCCTATTACGCACACTTCGTGTTCATACAGACTAATGAAATTATTCAGCTAGACTCTCTTACAATTAACTTTTCCCTTTTATTAAGTTTTCTGAATAAATAAATCGGTTAAAATAATATCTTCCAAAGCTTCACTGTTCCAAACATGCTACGCACTCGAAAACAATTTTAATTTTTGAAAGTATAGTCACTCGAAAAACAATCCACCAATATTCAGTAGGATTATATTTATTTATATACTTTTTTTCGTCATCTGTCTACATAAACACACTAAAAAATAAAGAAACTTTAAAAAAAACTTTACAAACCCTTAATATACGCCATTTCTAGTGATTTTTCCAATGATAGAAAATTTAACTACCTTTGTTAGATATTCGAACTTTTCAGGGTTTCATTTCCAATTTAATGATAGCAGAAAGGCACTCCAAAATTGAATTTGGAGCGCGCTTCATGTCTGCCTTACTATTTAATGTCAATCCATTGGTACGAGTATGGAGCACCGAATAAATGCGTCACGAATCCTGACATCTTCGGATTCTGTAATGCTGCTACACCGTTTTGGTAAAGTGGTGCAATAGCTGTATCTTGTTCAATCAGGATTTTCTCTGCTTGAAGTAATACATTCCAACGTTCTTCTGGTTTTGTTGCTAGTGTTGTTGCTGCTTCTTTTAGTAGTTTGTCGTATTCTGGGTTTGAGTAGCTTGAACGGTTATAGCTACTTGTTGTTTCAAATACACCTAGGAATGTCGATGGATCTTGATAGTCTGGGCCCCAACGTGATAGTTGTAATTCGTATTGTTGTGTTTCATCCAATTTCAAACGTGATTTGTATGGTACGGTTTTGATATTGATTTTTAGGCCGTCTAGGTTTGTTTCTAGTTCGCTTTGAATGTATTCAGCCATTTTCTTGCTGAACTCTTGATCATCGCCTAGGAATTCAATCGTGATTTTGTCTTGACCTAATTCTTGTTTCGCTTTTTTCCAGTACTCTTGCGCTTTTGCTTTGTCGTATGTTATTAAATCACCATTTTCTTTACGGAAGTCTTCTTTTGTTACTGGGTTAAACGTAAATTTCGATGGTACTAGTCCATCAATTGGCTCAGAACCATTTGCTAGAACTGTATCTACCATTGTTTCTTTATTAATAACTGTAGCAATGGCTTTACGAACATTTTCATTTGCAAAAATAGTCGCTTTACCATCTAGTTTTTGGTTGAATTTCAAGAAGTATACGAATGCATCTAGACTTGATGTGAAGTCTGCATCACTTTGTTTTTGTTTTGCATAATCGCCAGAAAGTGTAGCACGATCCAATTTCCCTGTCGTGTAAAGGTTAACGGCGCTTCCTGGGTCTTTAATAACTTGTAGGTTAATCTTATCTAATTTAATGTCACCTTTGTTCCAATACTTACTGTTTTTCTCATAAGACCATGATTTACTAGTGTTTGTCCAGCCTTTCATCGTAAATGCACCGTTATAAATCATGTGATCACTATCTTTTGCATAGTCTGCGCCTTGCTTCTCAACGTATTCCTCATTTTGTGGATAGAATGTTGGGAACGTTAGGAGCGAGTGGAAATACGGTACTGGTTGTTCCAATGTTACTTCAAGTGTTGTGTCATCAATTGCTTTTACACCTAATTCTTCTGGTTTCATTTCGCCAGCTGTTATTTTAGATGCATTTTTAACTACTCCACTGAAAATAACAGCGTATTCTGCAGCAGTTTTTGGATCTACTATTTTTCTCCAAGAATATACAAAATCATTGGCTGTTACGGGTGTGCCATTTGACCATTTGGCATCATCGCGCAGTTTGATTGTGTAAACAGTTTGGTCGTCATTGATTTGTGGATCTTCTTTTGCAACGCCTGGTTGTACTTGATCTTCTTTATCCAAATAGTACAAACCTTCGAAAACCGTGTTTTGAGCCGTAAAACTTACACCGTCTGTTCCTTTTTTGGAATCCATTGATGGAATTTCAGCTGATTCCATGAGATTAACTGTTTTCTTGCCTGATTTGCTGACATCTTCTTTCGTGCTATCTCCTCCTCCGCATGCTACAAGTACTGCGGACATAATGCCTAGCATCAGTATTAATACCCAACTTTTCTTCAACTTCATAACTTAATCCTCTCCCTCTTTAGAGTGTAGAATTACTATATACTATTTTTTCAGAAAAATAAAGTATTTTTTATAAATTTGATTACTTTTATTTTTTTACATAAATGCAAATACCTTGTGCGCGTTGGTCTTTTGACGTGTTAAAGTAACAGAAATTTATTACGAATAACTTGATTGTGGCATGGTATTCTGACAGATTTTATGATAGAGTTAGAATAGAATTTCGGATTGGAAGGTGACATATTTGCTCAAGCGTGTAATTATTTTTGCTGTGATTCAGGAGATTTTGATATTTTTTCTGATGCTTTCTTTTTACTGGAATATTTCGCTGCTTTACTATATAAATGTTTCCTTTATTGTGGCAGCAATTGTATTTGTAGTAGGTCTAATACTTTATATAATGCAGTCTGGATTCTTAGATTTGATACATACTGGCATGCGCAAAATTACAAGGAGAATGCGACGAGAAGAGGAGAGCGAATTCGCGGATGTTCCTCTATCTGAATTAATGAATGTTGGATATGTGAGCCTTTTGCTTAGCTCGCTTACAGTGCTTGCGACAAGCTTTATTGCGCTAGCCGTTTATTACAGTTGATGCATTGACGCGATGCTGTTGCTTTGGTATTATTGATTTATATAAGGAAGATGTGTTAGCAAGGAAAAGAGTAGGGCTAAGTAACGTTTCTTAGAGAGTCTGTGGTTGGTGAGAACAGATAACGACTTTGCTTGAATGGGTTCTTTGGCATCATTTGTGAATATTGAAGTAGCAAATGACGGGTTAGACCGTTAACTCTAGGAATGATTTTTCATTTCGCTAAGTGGTTTCTTAATGGAACACTTAGGGTGGTACCGCGGATATAACGTTCGTCCCTATTTTGATAATTGGGATGGGCGTTTTTTTGTTGAGTGAAAGAGGAGGAATAAGGATGAAGCAGACAATTTTTTCAGGAATTCAGCCAAGTGGGGATTTAACTTTAGGGAATTATATCGGGGCTTTAAAACAGTTTGGACAGTTTCAGGAGGAATATGATTGTTTTTATTGTATCGTGGACGAACATGCCATCACGGTTCCTCAAGATCGGTTGAAGTTACGCCAAAGTATTCGTAATCTTGCTGCGCTTTATTTGGCGGTTGGACTTGATCCAGAGAAATCGACTTTATTTATTCAATCGGAAGTTCCAGCACATGCGCAAGCAGCTTGGATTTTGCAGTGCAATGTGTATATTGGAGAACTTGAGCGGATGACTCAGTTTAAGGATAAATCAACAGGTAAAGCTGGTGTGAGTGCTGGGTTGCTGACGTACCCGCCTTTGATGGCCGCAGATATTTTATTGTATCAAACAGATTTGGTACCTGTTGGTGATGATCAGAAGCAACATATCGAACTGACGCGTGATTTGGCAGAGCGCTTTAATAAGAAGAATGAAGATACCGATGTATTTGTTGTTCCTAATATTTATGTACCTGAGCAAGGCGCTCGAGTGATGTCACTTCAAGATCCAACGCGTAAAATGAGTAAATCAGACGACAATAAAAAGAATGCGATTTTCTTGTTGGATCCGCCGAATATCATTACAAAGAAAATTAAAAGCGCTGTAACGGATTCTTCTGGTATTGTACAATTTGACAAGGAAAATAAGCCTGGCATTTCGAACTTATTGGCGATTTACTCTGCTATAACTGGTGAATCGATTAAAGAACTTGAAGCGAAGTATGAAGGCAAGGGCTACGGTGATTTTAAATCGAATCTTGCTGAGGTGGTTGTGAATGAATTAGCCCCCATTCAAGAGCGCTATGAACATTTCTTAAAGTCTCCTGAACTAGATGATATTTTAGATCAAGGTGCTGAAAAAGCTGCTCGTGTAGCTAATAAAACATTGAAGAAAATGGAAAATGCAATTGGGCTTGGTCGGAAAAGAAGAAAATAAGTGAAAAAATACCGTCGTGACTTTTGCGAAAAAGCCATGACGGTATTTTTTATATAATATTTAATTCTACTTCGATATTGCCACGTGTTGCTTTGGAGTATGGACAAACCTGATGCGCTGTTTCAACTAATTTGTGTGCGGTTTCTGCATCAACGCCTTCGATATGAACGGCTAGAACAACACCAATTTTAAAGCCGTTATCTTCGGGATCGCTATATAGTGATACTGTTCCCTCTACCGTGCTCGCCGCTTCGATTTTTTGTTTGGACATCACAAGTTCTAACGCGCTATTGAAACATGCGGAATAGCCTGCTGCGAATAATTGCTCCGGGTTAGAGCCTGAACCACCCTCACCGCCTAATTCTTTTGGTGATGCGATGTCTTGAAAGAAAATATTATCTGGAGAATGTACTTCTCCTTTACGTCCACCGGTATTGATTACAGTTGTTTCATATAATTTTTTCATGCTTCTTTCCTCCATTATTTTCTTGAATTTTGCTCGTCAATTCTTTTATTCCATGTAACAGCTGTTTATAATCTTGTTCTGTGAATGCCAGCTTGGAAATACAATCGGCCACGCTTTCTAAAACAGCTGACTCCATATCTATAGCTTTTTCTGTAAGTTCAATATACACTTTTCTTTCATCCTCTTTACTACGAGATCGTTCAATTAGTTCCATGCCTTCCATTCGCTTCAACATCGGCGTTAACGTTCCGCTGTCTAGCGATAGGTGACTTCCTAGCTCTTTTACTAACTGCCTTGGTTCTTCCCAGAGCGCTAGAAGGACTAGGTATTGCGGATAAGTAAGTTGAAAAGGTTCTAGTGCCTGTCTGTAAAATTTGGTGAATTCTCGCGAAGCAGTGTATATTGAAAAGCATAGCTGTTCTTCTAGGATTCGTTTTCGGTTAACCATAACTCTTCCTCCTAATTAATTTGTGCACAATTTAATTGTACAGCATTTTTATAAGAAATACTAATTAATTGCTCAAATCGAGTAGGAGGAGCCGTTAGGCTCCGACCTCTCACACCACCGTACGTACCGTTCGGTATACGGCGGTTCAAT
>NZ_CAUYTL010000050.1:0-15154 GCF_963575615.1 Listeria rocourtiae subsp. hofi
CAATACAGAAACCATCTTTTAGCGAGTGCTTAATTCTTTCTTTTTACAAGTGTCCTTGACATGGGTACCACTTTAATCCTATAGCAGGAGGAATTCTTCTTTTTTCATTATGTTATTATTTTGTTGTGGTAACTGTTTTTGTGTCTAGAATTTTACCGTTGATGTCGTAAGCTGTTAATACTGCTTTATCAGTTGTTTTAAGAATAACAGTTTTTGCATAGTACTTAATAGCCGATGCTGTAGCGGGAATTTTAGTGCCTTCTACATCGTTAACAGTGAGACTAATTTTGACAACATCACCAGAATATTCTCCAGTTACATAACCATCTTTACCAATTACAAATGGGGAGATGGAAGTGATGGATCCTGTTTTAACTACGGCTGCTGCTTGTTTTGTAATGCTAACAGTTTTTGTGTCGAGTACTTGACCTTTAGTATCATATGCAGTTAACTTCACGTTGTCAGTGTCTTTAAGAATAACGGTTTTTGCATAGTATTTAATAGCTGATGCTGTAGCGGGAATTTTGCTTCCTTCTACTCCATTGACAGTGAGACTGATTTTTGCGACATCGCCAGAGTACTGTCCAGTAACATAACTATCTTTACCAATCACAAATGGATTGATGGAAGTGATAGAACCATTTACTACTGAGACCACTGGTTTTTCTACAGTGACAGCTTTTGTATCGATTACTTTACCATTTGTGTCATAAGCGTTTAATGTCACGTTGTCAGTATCTTTAAGAATAACAGTTTTTGCATAGTACTTAATAGCTGATGCCGTAGCAGGAATTTTAGTACCTTCTACACCGTTAACAGTAAGGCTAATTTTTGCTACATCACCAGAATATTGACCAGTAACATAACTGTCTGTACCTAGTTTAAATGGAGAGAGGTTTAGAGAGACTTTTGCCGCATTTAGCAAATCTTGTGCTTTGTCTAACTCTTTTTGCATGTTTGCTTTTACAACAGGGTCAAGGACAACATTAATTAAGTTTTGAGCAAAATCAATTGTTTTTTGAGCAGTCGTTGGTTTGAGTGTATTTGTGCTAGGATTATTATTTGTGAAAAGAGCCAGTACTGCATCCGATGCCATTTTCTTTGCTAGTGTTTCATTTGCTCCCGGCACTAGAGGTTTTTGATTATTGCTAACATTTACAGTTTTTCGTGCCACTTCGCCTGTAGCATTGTATCCTGCTATTTCTACTTTGGAGCCTTGTGTGATAAAATCGTTTGTCGGAATGCTATAGGTTCCATCCGTATTTAGTGTCCCAGTTGTTTTCACAACACCATCTATAAGTAGGTGTACACTTGTAATCCCTTTACCCACTATTCCTGTAATGGCTGTTGATGTTATATCTGCATCGTACGCGAATAAACTATAATCTATCGATGTATTTCTTATTTTCAATAAATCTTGCGCTTTATCTATGCTTGCTTGCATGTTTGCTCTTACGGTGTCAGTTATATCAGTAGCTACGTCGGTTAATTGTTGTGCAGCATCGATTGCTGATTGATCAGTTGTTAGCTTAAGGACATTGGTGGACGGATTATCGTTTGCAAAAAGCGCTAATATTGCATCAGTAGCTATTTTAGAGCTTTGGGATGCTGCTTTTACTGATATTTCAGAAAGTACACTAAATGGTGTTACAATAGTTGTGCTTAAGATGGATGTTATGACTAATGCGCTTGCTATTTTGGGTAGTTTCATTTTATTAACCTCTTTCATTTTTAAATTAATTCATAAAAAATTGTGCATTAATACACATTCGATTTATATTATTTTATTAGCATACCTCTTTCCAACATTTTTAAATATCATCATAATATCTTAGCATGATAGGATAATAAATAATAGTATGGCTGGCGATTTGTCGCTAAAGGTACACAATATGAGTTATTATTTTAAACCATCGTACAAATGTAGAGAGAATGTGTCGAAAAAAATAACAAAGTTCATAAATAAAAAAGCTTCCCCATGAGACATAGAGAAACTTTTAAATGGATTTACAGGATAGTGCAAAAATTATAAGACAATTTTATATTCTCATTTTACTCCGTAGTACCCCAGCACAATCTCCGCAACTGATTTAGCTGCAACCGGAAGCGAATCTTCATCGATATCGAATTTTGGATGATGATTGAAAAATGGTTTTTTAACGTCTTTAGGTTTCGCTCCAACGTATAAGAATGCACCCGGAATTTTCTCGAGGTAGTAGGCGAAATCTTCGGAACCGGAGAGCATTTCGGCTTCGGATACAGCGGTTAGATAATCACCGATGCCTTTTTGGAGGTAGGATACTGCGTCGCTTGTGGCTTCGGGGTCGTTGTATAGTGATGGATAATCATCGGTGTAAGTAAGTGTCGCTGTGATACCATACATTGCTTCTAGACCAGCTACGATACGGCGGATTTCTCGATCGATCAGCTTACGTGTCTCACTTGTCATATAGCGCACATCCCCCTCGAGCTCGACATAATCTTTAATCACATTAAAGCTACCTTTTCCATCAAAAGAACCAATTGTTACAACGCCTGTATCAAAAGGATTGAGTCGACGGCTGACAATAGTTTGTATTGCAGTTACAAAATAGGATGCAGCAACAATCGCGTCATTGGCCATATGTGGTGAGGAGCCATGTCCGCCAGTTCCTTGGATGCCAAGCTTGAAATAGCTACGACCTGCCATTGCAAAACCGCTACGGTATCCGATTTCGCCTGCATTGAAAAATGGGAACACATGAATACCGTAAATTGTATCGACATCATCTAAAAGTCCAGATTCAACAATACTTTTTGCCCCTCCTGGTGGTGTTTCTTCTGCATGTTGATGAATAATTTTAATTGTGCCGGGAAGTTCATCTTTTAGTTGGATTAGGCAGTCAGCAAGGACTAGTAGGTAAGCGGTATGTCCGTCATGTCCGCACGCATGCATCACACCGGGGTTTTGTGAAGCGAAGGGAAGTCCGGTTTCTTCTTGTATTGGAAGTGCATCAAAATCTGCACGCAGACCCAATGTTTTTCCCGGCTTGCCACCAGTAATCGTTACAATAATGCCATGCCCATTTCCAACTTCGCGCTCAATAACAACATCTTTTCCTTCATAAAATTTGGCTACGTAGTCCGCTGTTGCTTGTTCATGAAAAGATAATTCTGGGTGTGCATGAAGGTGGCGGCGAATTGCAATCATTTCTTCACTCCGTTTATCGATCATTTGCATTAATTTTGTACGCATCTTTCTTCACTCCTTGTATTTTTCTGTATAATCTGCTACAAGCGCACCCATCGCTTTAGCTGCAATGAGTAGCGAATCTTCGTTGATATCAAATTTAGGATGATGATGTGGGAAGAAAACGCCATTCGCTGGCATAGCACCGACATAAAAGAAGCAACTTGGTCGTTCTTTGGCATAATACGCAAAATCTTCAGAGGGTGGTTGTGGCTCGCATCGCGTAATCGCAGTTACTTCTGCAATTGCGGTTTCCTGCAGTGATTTCTTCACGAATTCTGTCAGCGCCACATCGTTTACAAGCACTGGATAATCATTTTCGTAGTCTAGATTATAGGTAATACTAAACATAGTGGCCAGTCCATCCAAAATACGGCGAATTTCTTTTTCAATCAAAGTTCGAGTATCTTCTGTCATTGCCCGCACATCGCCCTCTAATATGACCGCATCCTTAATCACATTAAAACTACCTTTTCCATCAAAAGAACCAATCGTGATGGAGCCAACATCAAAAGGATTGAGCTGCCGACTAATAATCGTTTGTAGGGCGACTACGAATTCACTTGCTGCTACAATCGCATCATTTGCCATATGTGGAGAAGAGCCGTGCCCACCTTGACCCGTAATTTTAACTTTGAAAGATGCACGGCCAGTTTGAATAGGTCCTTCACGGTATGCGATTTCACCAGTTGACATTGTGGACATCACATGAATACCGAGCACATGATCCACGCCATCTAAACAGCCATCGTGAATCATCGCAATCGCTCCACCAGGAGGAGTTTCTTCCGCTGGCTGATGCAAGATAACAATTTTGCCGTGAAGCTGATTCTTCATTTCAATGAGTGTTTCCGCCAAAATTAGCATGTAGGCTGTATGACCATCATGTCCACAAGCATGCATGACACCGGGATTTTGGGATGCAAAAGAGAGTCCAGTTTCTTCTTGGATGGGTAAAGCATCAAAATCAGCACGAATCGCGAGTGTCCGTCCAGGTTTCCCACTGTCTATTGTAACGACAATCCCATGACCTCCAACATTTGTTCGTACATTACACTCTTTATTCTTATAGAAATCCGCGATATAAGCCGCCGTGTTCTCCTCTTGGAAAGAAAGTTCGGGATGTGTGTGTAAATAACGCCGTATCTCGATGATTCGATCCTGTTTTTCGGTTAACTTTGCTAGTAATTTTTGCTTCATCATATCTCCTCCTGTCTAAAGATTTCCTCATCTTCCATTATAAACACATCAATTCGAATATATAAGAGAATTTTTGTTATTAAAACAGTTAATTTTTGTCTTTGAATCATTTCTAAAAGTAATAGTGGATAAAAAGGGGGCTTTTTTATTTACTATTTTTCAAATGTTTAGAAAACTATTTGTTACAAGAAATTATGATGCTATAATAAAAAGAAAGCGCTATATTCGGAGGGGAAAAACATGGAGAAGACGCAACAAAGAAAAGGTATATTACCCATTTTATTTCTAGGTTATATCGCGATCTACATTGATAAACTGGTCATCGGTGTGATTGCAGTTCCGCTTGCAGAACAATTGAATCTCAGCATTGACGAAAAAAGTTACATATTTTCCGCATTTTTTATCGGCTACTCAATTATGCAAATTCCGTTTGGCTATTTAAATGATAAACTAGGCTCAAAATTCGTTCTGATTATTTCGCTGTCTATCATTACAGTGGCATCAATTGTCTTTGGATCTGCATCAACACTCATAGCGCTTATTACTGCCCGTTTCTTCGCAGGAATTGGCCACGCAGGCTATCCAACGTCATCAGCTAGAACAGTAACGGACACTTATCCAATGGAAAAAAGAACATGGGCACAGTCGATACTCATTTCCACATCAGGTATTGCATCAATCATTGGTCCATTACTTATCCCAATCGTCATCGGAGCATTTGGCTGGCGTGGCTCGGTGTTTTGCATCGCCTTTTTATTCGTATTAGCACTTATCCTCGTCATTTGGAAATTGCCCAATCTGCATAAAGAGAAGCAGAAGAGCAAGCAAGTAAAGGCTAAGGCTGCTATGCCATTTTGGAAAGTGGTAACGAATCCAGCGGTTGTCTTGCTATTCATCGCCATGTGTAGCATTAACATTGTCCTATACACAATTGCCAACTGGACACCAACCTATTTAGCTGATGAACGCGATGTATCACTTGGTGTAATCTCCATTATTGTTGCCGTCGCAGGACTTGGAAGTTTATTAGGAAGCTTTGGGACAGCCTATATTGTTGGTCGTTTTTTCCAACATCGTGAAAAGCGTGTCATCTTTGTACTCAGTATTATTACTGCCGGTTCGGCTCTTCTTGTATATCAATCCAGTAGCATTGTCGTGCTAACATTCTGGCTATTTCTATGTTATATGTGTTCTGTCATGATTTTTTCTACTATGTTTAGCTTACCTCTTAAGCGACTGCATGAATCCATTGTTGGTACAGCAACAGGGGTCGTTAACACAGGCGCAACACTTGGTGGCGTTTTTGCACCGATGATAGTGGCTCAACTTGTAGGGGTATTTGGCACTTATCAAACCGTTTTTATCGCCATCGCCGTCGCTGCTATCGTCACATGCCTTTTCGTAGCATTCATACCAAACATGAAAACAACTCAAAAAGCATAAACAATGTGCCGGTGAAATCACGAAATTCGCCGGCACATTTCTAGGTCAAATTGTTTTTCGAAACTCATAAAAATGAATTGAATTAATATCTAAATAGGCATAAAATGACCAATCATCTGTCATTACTTCTTCACTTACTGAGAGTTTAGGAACAGAAGTTTGCTCTGCATAATCCAACAATTCCTGATCTAATCCATGCGTACTATTTAACTCCCAATATTTCGAATAGAGCGCGCCATTATCCAAATCAAACTGAAATTTCCGCACCTGATAATGTCCAGGAAAAAGCCCTTTCAAGCGAATGTGCAACTCCTTCCGATAATCATGTAGAAGCGAATCTTCCACCGAATAAAGCGGATTAAATTGCTTACAATTAAGCAAGACTAACTGATAGCCATCCTCAAATGCCGTTAAAACAAAATCATCTCCATAAGCCACAATTTCCCCGCGTAATCGCTGTTTGAATTTTAAGGCATAAAAGGCAGGGCGCTTTCCATTAAAGTAATGAAATAATTCCAACCCGTCCAACCGAATATTGCGATCCTTCCATTCATCCTCATGTAACTCCGTATTAATCCAAAAGCCCAGCCCGAAAAGTTCTGAACTCACAGCCAGCATCGTTTGAAAAATCAAAGCCCCTCGAAAAAAAGTGCCATTTGTAAAGCGTGTATTTCCCGTTAATGTATTCCAATTAATAAGAATTAACGGCTTATCCAAGTGATGATTTTTCAAATAATGTTTCAATTTCCGAGTTTTCGATAAGACATAATCTTCCGTCACAAGAAACTCCTCGTTCGAACTTTTGCTAAAATCAACCGCCTCATTTTGATTCGCATTAAATCCAACAAAATCAATCCTGTCTGCCGTATCTTTCATCCATTCATGGTTAGAAAGTGGAGCCTCCCGTCGTTCTGAAAAAGGAAAATAGCTCCCGACCTGAATCTGTGCATCAAACTGCTTCAATAATGCGTACAGTTTTAAATAAACTCGACGTAATTCTTTCTTAGAAACGGCTGTCCTGTGTGGCTCGAAGTACATAAAATACCATCTACTTACAAAGTGACGTCCAAAAACCTGAATCGTATGACGTAGAAATTGCTCTAATTTTAAGAAATATGCATTCTCATCAATAGGGATATCCTGATACTCAATCCGAATGAATAGTCCTAAATCTAGTTTCTTCAAATAAGAAATTGCTAAATCTGAATTTGCATATGGTGAAGAAGTTGGAACTTTCTCATCTGTCTCTTTATCTGGTAGCAATGTTGATCCGGGTATTAAATACCTAATACCGACATACCGTACACCAAGCTCATCTTTCGCCATCAAAAGCTGCGTTTGCACATTTTCTTGCAATACCACATGTAACTCGCCGATTGTCAAAATATGCATAGCTTCTGGAATCGTGGTTGGCTTACTAGAGCCAATTGAAATTGTTTTTTTCTCAAATGGAGCCTCATCCACAAAGCTAACTTGTTCTGCCGCTTGTCGGTAGTAAGCTAGTTGCGCTAATATATCCGGAGATTCCGTAACCCGCTTCGTTTGTGTTGGTATATACGCGGGCTTTTCAGCAACCGAAGCAAGCTCATTCATCATTTCTTGTCGATAGGTAGCGGGCGTTTTCCCAAAATAGGCTTTAAAAGAAATTGTGAAATTTTTAGGGGAGGAAAAACCGTTTTTCTGAGCAATCTGTGAAATATTGGCCGAACTCGTACGCAAGTCCTCCAGGCTATGTTTCAACCGAATTTGCGTCAAATACTGCAAAAAGCCCAGCCCAGTCACTTTTTTAAAATAGCGAGATAAGTACGAGGTAGATAAGAATTCCTGTTCCGCGATATCCTGCAACGTAATCTGCTCATCAAATTGTTGCTCCAACTGTTGTGTAATTCGAGTAATTCGCGTGTCGTGGATACTTATTCCTTCTTGCACTGGCAATTCTTTCTTGAAAAACCGAGTTAAAAGTAACATAATTTGAAGCAATGCGCTTTGTATTTCAAGCTGACTACTTTCCGTTTTATGAGATTGCGCAATCATCATTTCTGAAAGATATTTTCGCAATAAGGCAATCATCTTTTCACGCCCTGTGTCAATCTGACTCGATATGCAATCAAAGGCGAGATGGAAATAATTAGCGTAATAAGACGTGAAAAATGGGCTCGAAATATGTAAGTGAATCACAATCGCATCATCCGAACCATGTGCTGTATAAAGTTCACGATGATTCAAGACAATCAAATCATTCTTATAGAGCTGAAAATCATGTTCTGCCACTGAAACTATAAGTTCGCCTTGTAATTGAAAGAGAATGGTTGTACCAGAGTGTTCTTTAGGTGCCAAACACGTTACATTTTCAAGTTGAATCGAGTATTCTTCTTTTCTCCTCACAAAAATCGCCTCCTGTTCTCTCCATTATACTACTAAAAAGTCTGGAAATAAAAAGTATGCTTCTTCCGACCGTTTTCCTTGGACAAAAAGGATAAAAAAGACTATAATAACTATATGGTCAGTAAAGGTCAGAATAGAAAAAAATCGTTCTTAGAGCGGAGGTTTTTTCAGGAATGACCGTTTATAATAGAAACTATATTTATGGAAACGAGGTGCGTCTAAACTTATGGAAATGCAGAAGTTTACACAACAAGTGCAAGAGACAATCGCGTCAGCCCAACAATTAGCCATCGAAGGAAAGCAACAACAAATTGATACGCTACACGTATTTGCAGCTCTTTCAGAACATAGCGATTTTGCGAAGCGGGTGTATGAGGTAGCAGGAGTAGACACGAAACTGTTATTAAAAACGATAGAATCTGAAATAGAGAAATTACCGAGCGTGACGGGAAGCAACGTGCAGTACGGTCAAGCGATGAGCTCGTCGTTATTCGAATTAATCGCCGACGC
The DNA here is from genome assembly GCF_963575615.1 of Listeria rocourtiae subsp. hofi. Lineage (NCBI taxonomy): Bacteria > Bacillati > Bacillota > Bacilli > Caryophanales > Listeriaceae > Paenilisteria > Paenilisteria rocourtiae. The sequence continues at coordinate 8,768 of NZ_CAUYTL010000050.1, forward strand.
CGAGAAAGAGCGCCAAAAATTAGAAGATGATTATGTATCCACGGAGCATTTACTGTTAGCCGTGATGGAACAGAAAAAAAGCCCGGTGACAGAAACGGTCGGGATTTCGAAAAAACAATTGAACGAAGCAATTCTACAAATTAGAGGAGGAAAACGAGTGACAACACAAAATGCAGAAGAACAATATGAAGCACTATTAAAATACGGTCGCGATTTAGTCGCAGAAGTTCGTACTGGAAAAATTGATCCAGTCATTGGTCGTGATGCCGAAATTCGTAATGTTATCCGGATTTTATCGCGGAAAACGAAAAATAATCCAGTCCTAATCGGAGAGCCTGGCGTTGGTAAAACCGCGATTGTGGAAGGTTTAGCGCAACGTATTGTACGTAAAGACGTGCCAGAAGGTTTGAAAGATAAGACGATTATTTCACTGGATATTGGCTCGCTGATTGCTGGTGCGAAATATCGCGGTGAATTTGAAGAGCGCCTGAAAGCTGTTTTACAAGAAGTGAAAGATAGTGACGGCGAAATTTTGTTATTCATCGACGAAATTCATACGATTGTTGGAGCTGGAAAGACAGACGGTGCCATGGATGCTGGGAATATGCTAAAACCAATGCTTGCTCGCGGTGAACTTCACTGTATCGGTGCTACAACATTGGATGAGTACCGCCAATACATCGAAAAAGATCCAGCCCTAGAACGCAGGTTCCAAAAAGTACTGGTACCAGAGCCTACCGTTGAAGATACTGTGTCCATTTTACGTGGTTTGAAAGAACGCTTTGAAATTCATCATGGGGTTAATATTCATGATAATGCATTGGTTGCAGCGGCTAGCTTGTCGAATCGCTACATCACAGATCGTTTTTTGCCAGATAAGGCAATTGATTTAGTCGATGAAGCATGCGCTACGATTCGCGTTGAAATTGATTCGATGCCAAGCGAGCTTGACGAAGTGACGCGTAAAGTGATGCAACTAGAAATTGAGGAGGCTGCGCTAAAAGAGGAGAAAGATCCAGCGAGCGAACGCCGTTTGGAAATGCTTCAAAAAGAACTGGCAGACTATAAAGAAGAAGCCCACAAGATGAAATCTAAATGGGAATCAGAGAAGAATGAAATTAGTAAAATCCGTGAAGTTCGCGAACAAATTGATCATTTGCGACACGAATTAGAAGAAGCGGAGAACAATTACGATTTGAATAAAGCAGCCGAGCTTCGTCATGGCCGTATTCCAGAGGTGGAGAAAGAGTTGGCGTTGCTAGAAGAGGAAAATCGCGAGAAAACGGCGAATGAGGATCGACTTTTGCAAGAAGAAGTTACGGAGAATGAAATCGCGGATATCGTAGGGAGATGGACTGGTATTCCAGTAGCTAAATTAGTCGAAGGAGAGCGCGAGAAACTGTTGAAATTAGCAGATTCGCTCCAAGAAAAAGTTATTGGACAAGAAAACGCAGTCGGTCTAGTAAGCGATGCTGTAATTCGTGCACGTGCTGGAATTAAAGATCCGCGACGCCCAATTGGCTCATTCATTTTTCTAGGTCCAACTGGTGTCGGAAAAACCGAACTTGCTAAAGCGCTAGCCTTTAACCTTTTTGATTCAGAAGATCATATGATTCGGATTGATATGTCGGAATATATGGAGAAACACGCGGTATCACGGCTTGTCGGAGCGCCACCTGGTTATGTAGGTTATGAAGAAGGTGGCCAATTAACCGAGGCCGTTCGTCGCAATCCGTACTCCATTATTTTGCTAGACGAAATTGAGAAAGCACATCCAGATGTATTTAATATCTTGCTCCAAGTGCTGGATGATGGCAGGATTACCGATTCGCAAGGACGTCTGATTGACTTTAAAAATACGGTGATTATCATGACCTCAAACATCGGCTCGACAATGTTGTTGGAACGTACGGTAGACGGTGAAATTTCTGAGAAGCTGGAAGAAGATGTTCTTGAAGTTTTGCAAGCCTCGTTTAAGCCAGAATTTTTGAATCGGGTGGATGATATTATTCTATTTAAACCGTTGACGTTGGAAAATATTAAAGGCATTGTTGAAAAAGTAGTTGCCGAGTTGCAAATCCGCCTAGCTGGTCAAGAAATTAAGATTACAATTACCGAAGACGCGAAAAGTTTTATCGCTGAAGAGGCTTACGATCCTATTTACGGTGCGCGTCCACTGAAACGCTATATTACGCGCCAAATCGAAACGCCACTTGCCCGCGAAATTGTCGCTGGAAAAATTATGCCACATTCGGAAGTTGCAATTACACTACAAGATGGTCGCTTTGATTTTGAAATAGTAGGGGAATAAGCTTTACAAACTCCTTACTCAGATTTGTTTTTTGTGAGGAGTTTTATACTTAACGAAGTAGGGAAAATGGCAAATGGATATGAAAATGAAGCGTGGAGAGGATTGAGAGAAATGAAGTTAGTATTGATTCGTCATGGACAAAGTGAATGGAACAAGCTGAACCTTTTTACAGGCTGGCATGATGTTGATTTGTCAGAACAAGGTGAGGAAGAAGCTAAAAAGGCTGGGGAGCTGATTAAAGAAGCGGGGCTCGAATTTGACGTTGCCTTCACATCTGTTTTAACTCGTGCGATTAGGACGTTAGATTATGCGCTAGAAGGTTCGGAACAATTATGGATTCCTGTTCATAAATCATGGCGCTTAAACGAACGTCATTACGGCGCGTTACAAGGTTTGAATAAACAAGAAACCGCTGATAAATATGGCGCCGATCAAGTCCAATTATGGCGTCGTAGTTATGATACATTACCACCACTTTTAGAGGGAAATGATGACCGCCAAGCGAAAAATGATCGCCGTTATCAGTTACTAGATACAAGTGCAATTCCGTCTGGTGAGAATTTGAAAGTGACGTTAGAGCGCGTGATTCCTTATTGGATGGATACGATTGCACCTGAAATAAAAAGTGGCAAGCGTGTGGTGATTGCAGCGCATGGAAATAGTTTACGTGCGTTAGTGAAATTCCTTGAAGGTATTAGCGATGATGACATTATGGAACTCGAAATTCCGACTGGCGTGCCACTGGTGTACGAATTGGATGAGGATTTGAAACCAACGAATAAATACTATTTAGGCGAATAAAGTAAAAAAGTATGTTAACCAATTTTGGTCAACATACTTTTTTTACCTGATATCGTAGGTTTCGCTTTCTTTCGGCATCAAAACAGGAATAAGAAAAATCGCGATGGAGATAGCGACAGCCATAATTGTTCCCATTGTGAAATCGTAAGTCGCTGCAATAACTGAAGCAGCTACGTACGCAGACATTTGAGCTAAAATAAACACCCAGAAAAATGTAATGATATAACGCATGACACAACACCTCCGTTCAAGGATTCCTCGATTTATTCTAGCATAAAAGTGAGAGGTTGACCATGTATTTGTTCATTGCGTCAAAAAGTTGTTGGTTAGATATCGTTATAATATCTTAATTAGAAAAATTTTAAAAGTAGATTAGTATATATGAAGTTTTGACATATTATATTTTTGAGAGAATAAGGCAAATCAGATAATTTCTATTGTTAAATATATGATTGTCTGTTAAAATTAGGACCAGGTAATAAAAAAGCCAAACATATCCGCTTATCCCTTAGGAAACCGTGACGAGCAAAGTGAAAGCCAGCGCTTAGTTTTTTGCTGTGTTTAAGACTATTTCCAAGGTGCGCGTGAGAGGAGGCTGGGAACAAAGGCAAGCCTCGCCATTTTTTGAAGTGAGAGTTCGCGAAATTAGTCAAGTAATGTTCCCAAATCACCAACCATCAATTCGAAAAATCAGCAATTATATTTTTATATTTATAACCAGAGGCGATTTAAACGCTTCACAACTAATTTTTCTTGGAGGAATACGAAATGAATGCAGGTATTTTAGGTGTAGGTAAATATGTACCGGAGCGCGTCGTTACAAACGCAGATTTAGAAAAAATAATGGATACATCTGACGAGTGGATTCGTACAAGAACGGGAATCGAGGAGCGTCGCATCGCTCGTGATGATGAATATGTGCATGATATGGCTTATGAAGCCGCAAAAGCCGCAATTGAAAACGCAGGATTAACGCCGGCGGACATTGATTTAATTATCGTTGCAACAGTGACACAAGAATCTAATTTTCCGTCCGTAGGTAACATCATCCAAGATCGACTCGGCGCAAACAAGGCCGCAGCGATGGATCTTGAAGCAGCGTGCGCGGGTTTCACATTCGGAGCCGTAACAGCCGCTCAATTTATCCAAACAGGTGCGTACAAGCATATCGTCGTTGTTGGTGCAGATAAATTATCCAAAATTACAGATTGGGAAGATCGCAGTACGGCTGTTCTTTTCGGAGATGGTGCTGGAGCGGTTGTCATGGGTCCTGTATCTGATGGTCGCGGATTACTTTCTTTTGATCTTGGCTCTGATGGATCAGGCGGAAAATACTTGAATCTCAATGAAAAACGTAAACTATATATGAATGGTGGCGAAGTTTTCCGTTTTGCTGTACGTCAAATGGGTGAAGCATCTTTACGTGTCCTTGAAAAAGCAGGAATGGAAAAAGAAGAGCTAGACTTGCTAATTCCGCATCAAGCAAATATTCGTATTATGGAAGCATCGCGTGAACGTCTTGATTTACCAGAAGAAAAGCTGATGAAAACTGTCCATAAATACGGCAATACATCCGCATCGTCCATCGTGCTTGCTTTAGTTGACGCGGTGGAAGAAGGACGTATTAAAGACGATGACAACTTACTATTAGTTGGATTCGGCGGCGGTTTAACTTGGGGTGCACTAATTCTTAAATGGGGTAAATAGAACAAAACAAAGTCTGGGATAACGCATCATTTTATTCCAGACTTTTTTAAACAGTAAACGAAATATGTCTTTTGCAGAAATCAGATTTTATTTATGATATAATGAAGGTGTCTTTTTATATTTTGTTATTAGTAATAGCATTTTTTGTATGACCAACTACTGCTATATTAGCGGAAGTTATTTTTTGTGTAATAATTGTAGAAGAGGAGATGAAAAAATGGAGAAAAAACGTGTCGTAGTAACGGGTGTTGGTGCTGTTACTCCAATAGGAAATGACGCCGATACAGCTTGGGAGAATGCAAAAAAAGGTGTGAACGGTGTTGCTGAACTTACACGACTGAATCCAGATGATTTCCCAGTTAAAATCGCTGCGGAATTGAAGGATTTTGATATCGAGAAATATATTGATAAGAAGGATGCCCGTAAAATGGACCGCTTCACGCATTACGCGATTGCAAGTTCGGATATGGCAGTTGCAGATGCTGGTTTAACGATTGATGAATCGAATGCAGAACGAGTTGGTGTCTGGATCGGCTCAGGAATTGGTGGTATGGAGACGTTTGAATCACAATATGAAATCTTTTTAAATCGTGGACATCGCCGTGTTAGCCCATTCTTCGTGCCAATGATGATTCCGGATATGGCAAGTGGTCAAGTATCGATTCGTCACGGTGCAAAAGGAATCAACTCAGCGACAGTTACAGCTTGTGCTACAGCGACTAACTCGATTGGGGATGCTTTCAAAGTTATTCAACGCGGAGACGCGGATGTGATGATTACAGGTGGTGCTGAGGCGCCAATCACGAAAATGTCTGTGGCTGGTTTTGTATCGAACAAAGCTTTGTCACTTAATCCAGATCCAGAAACAGCGTGTCGCCCATTTGATATTGGACGCGATGGCTTTATCATCGGAGAGGGAGCGGGTATCTTTATTTTAGAAGAATTAGAACATGCTAAAGCCCGCGGTGCAAAAATCTATGCAGAAATCGTTGGTTACGGTGCAACTGGTGATGCATATCATATTACTGCCCCAGCTCCTGGTGGAGAAGGCGCTGCTCGTTCGATGCAAATGGCTTTAAAAGATGCAGAAATCAGCGTGGCTGGTGTAGATTATATCAATGCTCATGGCACGAGTACGCCATATAATGACGATTATGAAACACAAGCAATCAAAACCGTTTTTGGTGAGAACGCTAAAAAACTCGCAATTAGCTCTACAAAATCAATGACAGGGCACACATTAGGCGCATCTGGCGGTATTGAAGCTATCTTCAGCGTGTTAGCAATTCGTGATAGCATTGTACCACCAACGATTCATTTAAATAATCCAGATCCAGTCTGCGATTTAGATTACGTGCCAAACGTAGCTCGTGAAATGAATGTGGATGTAGCGATGTCCAATTCTTTTGGTTTCGGCGGACACAATGCGACACTAGTATTCAAAAAGTATCAATAAAACAAAGGAGAGGTGCCCAATTTTGCGGTAGCTCTCTTTTTGTGCGCCCAGCATGCGCAAATGCTAGGTGGTGAAAGTCCACTACAGGCTTGGCAGTAGGAACTGTTAGCTC
>NZ_CAUYTL010000051.1:0-13985 GCF_963575615.1 Listeria rocourtiae subsp. hofi
TGAGTCCGGTAGAATACCGTCTTCAGGCCAGCCAAGAGGTTTAATTAAATTTGGTACAACTTTTGGGGTTCAGTACATTCTTAAATTTGGAACAAGGCTTTTCACATTAAGAAGATAAAATATAACACGATATACCTGGTTTGATTATAATTATCTTACTGTTTTTTACTGGTAGTGCTGGTTTGCAATGAGTAGTGGTTGGAGGGAAAAGTGCTGAAAAAATTGTAGATGAAGCTTTTAAAGTATTTGGTATGTTATTTTTGGTTTTGTTGATTTGGTCTTATTTTGATAAAAATGGCGATGTGATTTATCAGGGGAAAACTTTTCTGATAGTGTTTTTATTAGCCCTAGTTGCTGGGGGATTTATCCGGGAAAGGCGTAAAAAATGAACGGAATGTTTAAGCGTCATTTATTCCAGCAAGTCTGGTTTGGGGGTCTGAATATCAATAATGCTAAAAAAATATTTTTAACCATATTTGCTGTTATGATTTTCTTGTTGTATATGCATACTGATATTCCATCTCTCACAACCCATACGCAGTAAAAAGAGCCTTCGCAAAATGCGGAAGCTCTTTTTCAATACAACAAAACTACCTACTTGTCACCTTACTTCTCACATTCGCTAAAGAATCTGCAATTTTTAAAGTAACTTTCACAGCTTTTCTATTCAAAGTACCTCTATAATGCTTAATTTTAGCATTCATTTTCTGATTTTCATCGATACTCATCTGTAATTTTTTGGTAGTATTCTCAAGTTCTTTCTCGATCGATTCATTTTTCTCTTGATGTGCAGCTATTTTTTGTTTGAATTCTGTTCGTTCATTTGAAAAAGAGCTTTTGACTTGAGTCAGCTGGTCATTCACGCGGTTAACGTGGTATCTTAGCTTGAAATCACTACGTTCCTGCAATAAATTAGAAGTTATTTTGATGCGTTCTAGCATTGCGCTTGCATCAAGTACTGTAACTGGTTCTGCGCTAGCTGGGAAGTCAATCGCTTGAGCGAGTTCATCTAAAGGTGCAGTTTTGCGATTCCTATCATCTTTATATATGTGATCCAGCTCGTTCGTCTCCAAGAAATCAATATAATTATCAAAATTCCGCGCTTGTACTTTTTCGGCGGATTTCAAATCTACTTTATTCAAAAGGTCGTATACATTATCAATGTTTTCCAATTCATCAATCGTGACGTGCGTAAGAGCATGATAAGAAGCCAATTCCCGCATTCTAGCATCTTGAACAAAAGAAATATTAGGTGTTCCAACGATTGTCGGGATAACATTGCCGTGCAATCGTGAACCTATGCTAAAATCGACATTTTTAACGAAATCAAACCAACTGGGCATGCTCGTAAAATATTTCACGCGCCCTTCTTGGTAATATTTATGGTCAATAGATGTTGGATAACCGGGAATATCGCTAAGGATATCAGGACCGCCTGCAAACATTAAATGAAACTCATCTAGATGTTGCGGAATGAAATAATAATCTTTATGCGTCTCAATCATACTGTTCAAGAATTGTACAGCAACTTCCGAGGAAATTGGAGAGGCATTAATTGCAATCGATGAATTTTCGGTCAAATGAACATCTCTAATTTTTAATTCGCGGCCAAATGTATAAAGCGATGGGCAACCAATAACGCGATAATCTACGCCTTCATTGAATCCTAATTTTTTCAGATAATCAGCTGTGATTTGTCCACGTACACCAATTTGAGACGATTTTTCAAGCACTGCTTTTACAAAATTGGTAACGTCTTCATCAAACGCGAAACCTGCATCTAGTTGCGGCTCATAGTTTGCTCGTAATCCAACGCCAGTAACTACGACGGGAATTTTTAAGCGGCGAATTAGCTCGGTATAATTCCGCAACGTAGGGCGAAAGTCATCGCGAAAAGCGTCTGCGAGTGGGATAATGTAGAGGTCGTAATGTGCATTAATCTTATCGGCCAAATTAGGGTTGGAGGATAGACCATCTGCATGTATTTCTACATCGTCATTCCATAGTGTTCGGTAGATACTGTATTGGTAAGCAAGATTTCCATTATTAAATCCTGTGCGATCTTTTAAATACATATCTTCAGCTGTATAAACATTGGTGGGGCGCATTCCAGATCTAATGAGTATTCTCTTCATTAAGATGCCACGTCCTTACAATTTTTATAATATATCTTATTAGAAGTATATCAAACTGCTATCAGTATGGGAAATTTTTAGTAAATAAGTTGCTGTTTTATATACTAATAAAGCCATCAAAAAAAAGCTATTTTGTCATCGTTACAAGAAACAAAACAGCTCTTTTCAATCACCCATTCCCCATAATCAAATTCCAAACGACCAAAGCCAAAGCTAAAACCAACAAAAGATGAATCAGCTTGCCGCCAATGCGTAGAATCAAACCGATAACCCAAACTACAAATAAAACTACAATAATTGTCCAGAGAATTCCTGCCATATGTATCCCTCCTAAACTTTGTTGTATCTATCTTTACCACATTGAAACAAGGTGAAACATTTGAACCAGTATAGTATCAAAACGCTAATATGTTAAAATAAAATCAAACTAACAAAAAAGGAATGATAAAAATGCCAATCCATATCACAGCTCAAACCGAATCGGACATCCCTGAATTATGGGAGATCGAAAAAAGCGTCATGATAAAAGGAACCACTCCGCACGTTGTCGGTGAAAATGATTATGAGCAGTTTAAAAAAGATGTCATGATACAAAATATGTTAGTTGCCAGAAATGAAGACGGTATCGTACTCGGTTCTCTTGTGTATCACAGTCCAGGCTCAGCTCCATCCCGCCAAAAACAATGGCTGTTTGGTATTTCGGTCGCAAAACATGCGCAAGGGCAAGGCGTAGGTAGGCAGTTGATTGAACATTTAATCGAGCTCGGCAAACAGAACGACATTGGTAAAATTGCACTCCGAGTGATGGCGACGAACACGAATGCCCTTCACTTTTACCAGCACCTAGGTTTTGAGCAAGAGGCCTATTTTAAACGTGAATTCTGGCTGGAAGATACGTGGATGGACGATTATCAGTTGGCGTATTATCTTGACTGATAGTTGTTTTATAACTTTTGGAATGGATAAATGAAGCTTAGCAATCAAAGAGGTGTCCCTGTATATATTATCTGATTTCATGATATAATTATTTTGGAGGTATATCATGACAAAAGATGTTAAATATAGCAATATAAAAGGGCTACTTATTTTTTTAGTTGTATTAGGGCATTTATTACTCATTGTAAGAGGCGGAATGGAGCCTCTTATTTTATTAATTTATTCCTTCCACATGCCAGCATTCATTTTTCTAAACGGATTCTTCGCAAAAAACGTGAATTGGAAAAAGATTCTAAATCTACTTTTGCTATACATAATTTTTCAATCTTTCTATGCAATTATTACGTATCTCACACATTATGGTGAAATATTCTTATTTCGGTTTACAACGCCAATTTTTCACTTGTGGTATTTAGTGAGCTTATCTTGTTTTTATGTAGTGGCAATCTTACTACGCAAAATAGGTGAACATCGGGTTTGGAGTCTGTTCATCGTAACTTCAATTTTGATTATTAGTGTGGGAATTCGCTGGTGGTCTACTGGATTCCTAGCTGAACATCCTACAATCTCAAGCCAGTTCCTATCGATTCAAAGAACATTTGTGTTTTTTCCATTCTTCTTACTCGGCTTCTACTTCGACAAAGCGATGATGAAAAAATGTAGTATGGTGCTTGGTGCTTTCAAATTTAAAACTTTATTCAGCTCCATTCTCATTTTCACTATCCTCTACGTACTATTTAGTAATCCAATACGATTTGAGAACGCGTTTTATGGTTTTTTGCCATCCCAAACATTTGCCAGTTCCATTTCGCAATTTCTAAAAATCGAGTTACAGCAATATCTAATCGCGCTTTTACTGATTACAATCTTGGTTATGGTCATCGATAATCGTGAAAGTGCGCTAACAAAATGGGGGGATAACTCGCTGATTATTTTTCTTTTTCACCCGTTATTTTTCTTCACCATTCGAATGTACGCTGCGGATTTTGCGACTTGGAATGTCTTTTTAAAACTTGCTTTTGTTGTCAGTATTTCGATTTTTGCCTGTAGCTCTTTAGTTGCGGTTAGGGGCTATATTGGCTGGCTTTTACATCCACTAGATACCATTATTAAATTACGCCAAGCTAGACAAAAAGAGCTGATTGAGGAAAAAACTAGTTTATAATAACCAAAACAAGCATAGTCCTGTCATGGTGCTGTGCTTTTTTGAAACTAAATAAGACGGCTAAATGAATTGGTACAGCAATATTTACTATGTGATTTTAATTTCTAAATAACGTATGAAAAAATACATTTATGATATATAAGTAGCTGAATAAACCCGTAGATTCACAAAGTTAGAATTCAGTTTGTACAATGGTCAATTTTAACCAAGAATTCAGTTTATTGACATTCTAAATTCAAAACAAAGTAAAACCCTTTATCTATCAATACTTATAAAGAAAAATAAAAATTATAAGCGTTCTTCTTTGTCGAATTAACGAATAGTGTGGTACAATAAACTCTAATGATAGCGTTTACATTGTGAAGTAAAAAAGTATGGTGTTTAAGCTTGTTTTGCTGTATGATAGAAGAATAATCTTGAAAGACATTGTTTCACAGAGGCTTGAGGTATTACCTGATTGGTAGTGTGCTAACTCGAGCAATAATAAGGGGGAAATACATATGTCAGAAGAACGATCACTTGAGAGAGGCTTAAAAAATCGCCACGTGCAGTTGATAGCGATTGGGGGCGCGATTGGGACTGGATTGTTCCTTGGTTCTGGTAAGTCGATTCATTTAGCCGGCCCATCAATTTTGTTTGCCTACACAATTACTGGGATTTTTTGTTTCTTAATTATGCGTGCCTTGGGAGAATTATTACTATCGAATTTGAACTATCATTCTTTTGTTGATTTTGTTTATGATTATCTGGGCAATGGGGCTGCGTTCGTTACTGGTTGGACGTATTGGTTCTGTTGGATTTCGATTGCTATGGCGGATTTGACTGCGGTTGGATTGTATACGCAATTTTGGTTTCCGAATGTAGCGCAATGGGTTCCAGGCTTGATCGCGCTCGTTATTCTACTCGTCATGAATCTTGCTACGGTGAAATTATTCGGGGAAATGGAGTTTTGGTTCGCGTTAATTAAGGTTATTGCAATTTTGGCTCTGATTATTGTTGGTTCATTTATGATTATTAAAGGATTTTCAACAGATGCAGGAGCGTCTAGCTTTACGAATCTATGGAGTCACGGTGGTTGGTTCCCTAATGGTGCGAGTGGCTTTATCTTATCGTTCCAGATGGTGGTGTTCGCCTTCGTGGGTATCGAGCTTGTCGGTCTGATGGCTGGTGAGACGAAAGATCCTGAGAAAGTTATTCCAAAAGCGATTAATAATATCCCAATCCGGATTATTATTTTCTATATCGGTGCGTTACTCGTAATTATGAGTATTTATCCATGGAATGACATTAATCCGGCGCAAAGTCCGTTTGTGCAAGTTTTTGCGGCTTTAGGGATTGCTGCTGCTGCTGGTATTGTGAACTTCGTTGTGCTAACTTCGGCGGCTTCAGCGTGTAATAGTGCGGTTTTCAGTACAAGTCGTATGGTTTACTCGCTTGCCAAAGAAAAGAATGCACCATATCCAATGACAAAACTAACATCGCATAAAGTTCCAGCAAACGCACTGTTCTTCTCGACAATCGTTATTTTAATTGCGGTTATCCTGAATTACGTGATGCCAGAAGGTGTATTTACGCTAATCACGAGTATTTCGACAGTATGTTTCCTATTTATATGGGGAATCACGGTTATTTGTCACTTGAAATACCGTAAAACGCGCCCAGAGCTGGCAGCGAAAAACAAGTTCAAAATGCCGTTATATCCGGTTGCCAACTATTTAATTCTTGCGTTTTTAGCGTTCATCCTAGTAGTTCTGGCACTAGCGGAAGATACGCGTGTGGCACTTTTTGTAACGCCAGTATGGTTCGTACTTTTGACTGGAATTTATCTCGTTCGAAAAGCAAAAGGACAAAAACAAGAAGAGAACGCGACAGATTTAGATTAAATATAATTTTAGAAGCGCTCCTTTTTGGAGCGTTTTTACGTTAAACTTGAAATTCCTCACATTCAGGCGCAAAATAGTATATGGAAGTAAAATGTTCATGATTAGGGGAATGTTGGATGGATTCGGTTATTTTAATTACTATTATTATCGTGATTGTTGGCTTGGCATTTGATTTTATTAATGGTTTTCATGATATTGCGAATGCAGTGGCGACAAGTATTTCGACGCGAGCGCTGAAACCGCGTGTGGCGATTAGTATTGCGGCTGTGATGAACTTCTTCGGTGCTATTTCATTTACGGGTGTAGCAGTGGCCTTGACGTCAAGCATTGTTGATCCATTTGCGCTCGAAAATGGTGAGTTTGTTGTAATGTGCGCGCTTATTTCAGCGGTAATCTGGAATTTGATGACGTGGGTTGCGAAGATGCCGAGTAGCTCGTCGCATGCATTGATAGGCTCGATTGCTGGGGCTTCGATCGCGTCAGCCGGGAGTTTTGGTGTGCTGAATTGGGGGGGCTTCACAACGATTATTATTGCGTTGATTATTTCACCAATCATCGGTTTTTCAGTCGGGTATTTGATTTATTCATTGTTCAAATTCGTGTTTCGGAATAAGAAATTGGTACAGACAAATCGACGTTTCCGAATTGTTCAGATTGGTACAACGGCGATGCAAGCGTATGCGCATGGCACGAATGATGCGCAAAAAACGATGGGTATTATTACGCTGGCCTTGATTACGAGTGGTCTGCAGACGGATTCCACGATTCCATTTTGGGTGCAAGTAAGTTGTGCGGCTGCGATGGCACTCGGTTCGTCAATTGGTGGTTATCGGATTATTAAAACGGTAGGTACAAAAATCATGAAAATAGAGCCTGTGACTGGTGTAGCGGCAGATTTAAGCTCACTTTCGGTCATTATGAGTGCGACGTTAATCCACTTGCCGATTAGTTCAACGCAAGTTATTGATAGTTCGCTGATGGGCGTTGGGACGGCGAATCATAAGAAGGAAGTGAACTGGCGAACTGGGAAAAGTATGTTGGTGACATGGATGATAACCTTACCATGTGCAGGAATTTTGGCGGCGGTAGTTTATTGGATAAGTGCGGCAATATTTTTATAATTTAAAAAAGGTTCGTCCGGATTAGATTATTGGAGTATTTTGGTTTTTAGACTTTACACATTCATCATTTAAATAAGGAAATATATGTTTTAAATTAAAAAATAGTGAATTTGAAATGCTAGGTATTTTATACTATGGCATTTTTTTATTTCTAAAAAACACGAGATAATTTTTTGTGTTATGCTTTGTTCATACAGACTAAAGAGGTGAGTTATGCTACAAGTAGAAAATGTATCAATATCTTTAAGAGAGAGGCTTTTAGAAGATATGAATGCCGTGTTTCACAGGGGAATGGCTTATGGGATTGTTGCTACGAATGGCTCCGGAAAGACGACGTTACTTCGAATTTTAGCAGGGTTGATGAAAACTCAGCGTGGGGCGATTTATATGGAGGAGAGCGGCGAACGGTTGAACTTAGTGGAGATCCGGAAAAAGCTATTTTATTACGAAACATCTGATTGGTTAGATGGGCACTTGTCTGCGCTTGATTATCTTAAGTTTGTGAATGCTAGCTGGGCAGGGAATAAGGCGGATATTGATGAAATTATTGAATACTGGGGCTTAGATCAATTTGTTAAGTTGCCAATTCGTAAATATTCGTTAGGTATGAAACAAAAGACGTTACTGGCGATGTATGCGGCCAGCAGCACGGATTATTGGTTGATGGATGAGCCAATGAATGGCCTGGATGATGCCAATCAAAAGCGTTTTATAGAATTTATGAAGGGTGCAAGAGAACAGGGGAAATGCATTATTTTTTCTTCACATCAAAACGATATACTTCATGAAATATCAGACAAAGTATACTATATAACTAATAAAAAATGGATAGACACAGCAGAAGACGTGCAGGAGGAATCGCGATAATGAGGCTGTATTTTAAGAAACTTTATAAAAATAAAGGAAGTTGGCTACCGATTGGTGTCTTTGTGCTAGCTGTTTTACTGGTGCTCATCCTGAATACGCGTGTGGGAGCAGATAGAAATTTGGAAGGAATGGAAAAAGAGGCGTTAGCTGCAAATAAAGAAGCGTTGGCTTTAAGTCAGCAGAGTTTGGGGTCAGCACAAACTCGAGAAGAAAAAGAGGCTTTTGCAGAAGGGAATAAACTTAGTGAGGCTCGCATAGAGAAGCAGCAGAAGGTAATTGATGCATATGGTAGTGGTAATTGGTCAGAGGCGTATAAAATAAAAATTGGCTTAATTAAAGAATCGTATGAAGGTTATGATGAGAGAATGCAGGATTATTCTGATATTAAAGAATCGATTTTTCGTGAAATTGCTATCTATACCCAATTAGCGGAACTGGATATTAAATCGGATCAAGAGGATATGGAAACGCAAGGTACGACGTTTTTATATAGGATGTTAGCAAGCTTTTTCCCAGTATTTTTTATAATAGTCCTATGTTTTACTTTAAACATGTCATTCACAGATCGATTTTACAATAATTTGGATAGAGCGATGCTACTCCCACAAAATTATGTCAAGGGGACAGCCGTGCGACTGTTATTTGGCTTTATAGTTGCATTTACTTTGTACCTGATGAGTTGTTTGTTAGCTTACTTACCAGCAAGTTTGCTATCGGGAGCTGGAAGTTTTGAGTATCCAATAGCCGTGGTGAGAGAAAAGGATTTTATAACGATGCCAGTGGGAAGCTTACTAGTTAAAGCGATAGCATTGCAACTTTTGGCAATCATCGTTGTTGTGTTAACAGTAGATTTAGTGAGTAAACTATGCAAACGGATGATGTCGACTTTATTTATATCTTTGCTTATTTTAGTGGTGCCAGTAGTTGCTGTTGGGAAAATTGTGCCGCTGAACAGATGGGCGGAATTTTTACCTGGGACTTATTTTAATACAGTTTCTGTGGTAGATAATTCATTGGCGATTTTATGTGATAATGCGAGAATTCATTTTTCGAATGGCCTGCTGGTGTTAGTTGTCACGACGATTGTCCTATTTATTCTAAACTTTGGAATTGATAGTCGCCGAAGTAAGGTGGTGAATTTAAATGCAGGTATGAAAACAACTTAGTTACAACGCTTTCGAAAGACTATAATATGATGAACAGGGGAGGCAAATATGAATAATAAGAACAGATGGGGTTACGCATATAAACTTTTATTGGTCATCGCTTTATTAATAGGGTCGATGAGTGCTGTTCAGCCAAGTGTATACGCAAAATCGGTGCCTTATATGGACAAATATGATATTAATTCCTATACAGGTAAAAGAACACGTGTTTCGAGTAAATCAAGGTTTGTTCCGAATAATGCATACTGGGTGTATACAACAAGGAATGTGATAAAGAGAGGCTGGAATTACACTAGATATATCAATATATTCCATTATTACGATAGTAAAACTAAAAAATATTATCATTGACTAAATAAAACAAGGCCGAATGTTGCTACTATCACTAGTATGATAGTAACACATTCGGCTTATTGTGCTATTCTAAAAATAACACCATATGTTCTTCATCAAAATACGTGTCATCAAGCTTCAAAGCATGTTTTTCAAGACTATAGGGTTGGAATCCAAGTGAAATGTAGAGTTTTCTTGCTAGCTTATTCGCCGTTACCACGGATAAATAGACTTGTTCCACACCTTCTAGCAGTTTGGCTTGCTCGATTGCTGTGCCAATCAAGGCTTTACCAACACCGCTACCACGTCTTTCTGGTGTGACGTACATGGCAACAATGTTGGCTCGGTGTCGCATTTTAATGCGATTTTCTCGAATTAAGGTTACAACGCCAACGAGATTCCCTCCCGAAAATGCACCGAATGTTAGGGAATAGGGTGATTGGAATCGAATTTCGTATTTTTGTAATGCATTATATTTCTCTTCTTCAAAACTTGTGGCAAAAGATGCCGGGCTTTCTTGGAGGGCTTGGAGTCTGATTTGGACGTATCGATCGATATCTGCCATTGTTAATAATCTGATTTCCATATTTTCACCCCTGATTCCAAGTTTTTAGTACTTAGTCAGTAATGATCCTGCTTCTTCGTCGATAATGAATACAACGTTCGGATGTTTTTGTAAAATAGATGCTGGGCAGTCTTCGGTAATAGGTCCTTCCAAAGTTGCTTTCACAGCCTCTGCTTTTCTTGTGCCAGAAGCAGTTACGAGGATTTGTTCGGCTTCCATCATATCAGCAAGGCCGAGCGTCAGCATTTGTTCTGGTGCTTCTTCGCGTGTGACTTTGTAGTAAAGCATCGTACTGTTAATTGTTGAATCATCGCTATCTGCCAGAAATAAGCGAGAATCAAAAGGTGTTCCTGGCTCATTTGCACCAAGGTGAGCGTTTACACCAAGACCAAGAATTTGTAAATCACGTTTGTTGTCAGCCAAAATCTTATTATAACGGGCAATTTCTTCGTCAAAATTGGACAAACTACCGTCTAATAAGGCAATCTCGCGAGGCTGTTTTTTAAGTTGATCGTAGAATTTTTGATGCATGTAGTTGAAAACGGTGAATGATTGCTCGCGGGGCGCGATAAATTCATCGAGATTCATCATAAATACTTTTTCGATATCGATTGCATCATTATTGACACCTTCTACGAGTTTTTCGAACATACCGTCATAGCTTGCACCGGTTGTTGTATTGATTACTGGATTTTCTTTAGAATCAATGACTGCTTTCACGACGTCATATGCTTTTTCGGACATTTGGTCATATGTTTTTGTACGGATAATTTTCATTAGTTCTCCTCCTTGTCATTAGCTCTAGAATAACGTTTTTCTGTTTATTTTGCAACATTCAGACTGGAAAAGCGATTTTGGGAAAATAAGTTGTTCGAAATAATAATTTTTTAAGAAGCTAATAAATAGTATACCAGGCCGAAAAAGTATTTGATTATGGTGATAAAGAGATTTTGCGTGTGCTTGATTTACTTTATCGTCTTTTTTTGCGATGTCTGGGAAGTATTGTTATAATTGAAAACAGATGCAAAAAAGAGGTGAAATTGTATGAAAACATGGTTCGTAGAAAGAAAACAGGAAATATCAGCAATTGCGTTGTTATTTATTTTTGTAGCGCCATTATTTATTCTTGGGGGAAATAGTCACATCCGAATTCATGATAACTTGGATTCTAATATGACGTGGTATCGTGTGTTACTTAATAGTGGCCATTATTTGGCGGAAACAGGGAGTAATATTCCTCAGATGTTGGATGGTTTTGCGCCGAGGGATGCATTTGATTCGCAGTTTGTTGGGATTGTGTGGTTGTATGCGATTTTTCCGACACCACTTGCCTTTGCGTTTAGTCAGCTAATTACACGAGTATTCGCATTCATTGGTATGCGACTGTGGTTACGGGATTACATCATTAAGGACCCATCAAAAAAATACATAACGCTTTTCGTTGCTTTGGCATTCGCCTTGACACCTTTTTGGCCGTCAGGAATGCTTAGTACCTTGGGAATGCCGCTTGCTCTATGGGCTTTCTTGAACATCCGTAAAGGGAAGAAAAGTATCTGGAATTGGTTGATTTTGACGCTGTTGCCGTTTTATTCAAGTCTAATTCTTGGTTTTTGTTTCTTATTATTTTTGGTAGCATGTATTTGGGTTTATGATATCGTGAAGAAACGTGGTTGGAACTGGCGCTTTTTTGGAAGTATTGCTTATATGTCGGCTATTTATTGTGTGGTGAATTATCGGTTTATCTCGCAAATGTTTTTTCAATCGAATGAGCCGGATTCAAGGAGTGCGTTTGATTTACCCAATAATAGTTTTTTAGGATCTATTAGGCTGACATTTAAGAACTTTACAATTGGTCATACGCATGATCAGTCACTTGCGACGTATGTCGTGTTACCGCTGATTTTATTGGCGTTCATTATGATATTGATAAGGAAAGAATGGCGTGGTCAAAAGCTGTTTTTATGGCTTCTGGGACTGAACTTTTCGCTGTCGGTTTGGTATGCCTTTTGGTGGTGGGGAGCTTGGAACCCTATTAAGGAACAGATTTCGATTATGCGGTCGTTTAACTTCTCTAGGTTTCACTTCTTGCAGCCGTTTATTTTCTATGGGTTATTTGCCTTGGCGCTTGTCTATTTTGCGAGTAAAGGTGGTTGGTGGAAGAAGCTAGCGATATTAGGGCTGGTTTTGCAGCTTGGTGTTGTGTTCGCTGGGAATTCAGAAATTATTTACCGAAATGCTGGCACGCCTTCGATTGATCAATTTTATGCGCGAGATCAGTTTCAAGAGATTAAAGATTACATTGGGAAGCCGCAGAAGGATTACCGGGTGGCGAGTATTGGGATTCATCCTTCAATTTCGCAGGAGAATGGTTTCTATACGTTGGATGGTTATGTGAATTCGTATCCGCTTAGCTATAAGGCAAAATTCCGTGAAATCATTGCGAAGGAACTGGATAAAAGCCCGTTATTGAAAGATTATTATGATGGTTGGGGAAATCGTGTGTATATTTTCTCTGCTGAACTAGGTAAAAACTATTTATTTGATAAAAATTCTACAAAACATATTAAAAATTTAGAGCTCGATACGAAGGTTTTTAAAGAAATGGGCGGGGAATATATCATTTCAGCAGTACCGATTGATAATGCCGCGCAGAATAATCTACATCTAGAGAAAACGTTTGAGGATAATCAGTCTGCTTGGAAAATATACCTGTACAAAGTAGGTGACTTGAATGCGTGATAAACCGATGTTAACAATCATTGTTCCTTGTTACAATGAGGAGGAAGTTTTGAATGAGACGATGCAACAATTGGGATTGGTGTTACGGGGAATGAAAGAGCGTTTCGCGATACATGAAGATAGTGACTTGCTGTTTGTGGATGATGGTAGTCGTGATAAAACGTGGGAAATCATTGCGGGTGCGATGGCTAAGCATGATTATATTAATGGTGTGAAGTTAAGTCGGAATTTCGGCCACCAGAATGCGCTTCTTGCTGGAATGCAGGCGGCAGAAGGGCGTGCAGATTGTATTATTTCGATTGATTCGGATTTGCAGGATGACGTTGAGGTTATTCCTGATTTTGTGGAAAAATATCGTGCGGGCTACGAGGTTGTTTATGGGATTCGTGATGAGCGCAAGACAGATACGCGGTTTAAGCGCGGTTCGGCGCATTTATTTTATAGTATGATGGGGAAGTTTGGGATTCATTTGGTGCCAGATCATGCGGATTATCGACTGCTTGGGAGTCTGGCGTTGCAGGAGATGAACCTTTTTCCAGAGAATAATATTTTCTTGCGTGGGATTGTGCCGCTGATTGGTTTTAAATCAGATAAGGTTTATTATCACCGAAAAGAGCGGTTTGCGGGTGAGTCGAAGTATCCTTTGAAGAAGATGCTTGCTTTTGCGGCGGACGGTTTGACTTCGTTTAGTGTGGCGCCGATTCGGTTGGTAACGGGACTTGGGGCGTTAATGTTTGTCATCGCAATTGTGATTGGTATTTATACGTTTATTCAGCATTTATCCGGTACAGCAACGACAGGATGGTCATCTTTAATGCTCTCGATTTGGGTCATTGGAGGCGTGCAAATGATTAGTCTCGGTGTCGTTGGTGAGTATATTGGGCGTATTTATTCTGAGGTGAAACAGAGACCGCGATTTATTGTGGAACAGAATTCATATGTTGATAGCGAGCGCCTAGAATAAGTTTGAATCATGGATGGGTATATTACTCATCCATGATTTTTGTGCGCCCAGCATGCGCAAATGCTAGGTGGTGAAAGTCCACTACAGGCTTGGCAGTAGGAACTGTTAGCT
>NZ_CAUYTL010000052.1:0-13235 GCF_963575615.1 Listeria rocourtiae subsp. hofi
CCCAATATACATGAGAGCA
The DNA here is from genome assembly GCF_963575615.1 of Listeria rocourtiae subsp. hofi. NCBI lineage: Bacteria > Bacillati > Bacillota > Bacilli > Caryophanales > Listeriaceae > Paenilisteria > Paenilisteria rocourtiae. The sequence goes on from NZ_CAUYTL010000052.1 coordinate 20, forward strand.
AAGCGAGCATGTAATCCATCAGAGACTGTTCGAATAGAATGAGTTACAGTCCCAATATACATGAGAGCAAAGCGAGCATGTAATCCATCAGAGACTGTTCGAATAGAATGAGTTACAGTCCCAATATGGATAAGAACGAAGTGAGAATCCTACTATCTGAAACGACGATGCCGCCAAACTTATTTATCTTCTTTAGCAATTGCTTCTCGCATTGTCGTATCGGCCTGAACATTATCCATTCTGTAAATATCCATCGCACCTAGGTTTCCTTTTTCAAGCGCTTTTGCGAGGGCTCTTGGAACTTCGGCTTCTGCTGCAACTACGACAGCGCGATTCTCTTGTTCTAGGGCAATCGCTTCTGCTTTACGTTTGGAAGCTGCGGCTTGTGCTACTTCCATATCTGCATTGGCTTTTTCGATATCGAGTTTGGCCTTGATATTGTCACCAATGCGCATTTCTGCGATATCAATAGATAGAATCGTATAGGCTGTACCATCGCCCAGACCTTGTTCTTGGACTTTTTTCGAGATGCTATTTGGGTTTTCAAGAACATCGGTATGTTCGCGAGTTTCACCGACTGTAGAGACTACGGCTTCACCGACACGCGCGATAACGGTATCTTCACCTGCACCACCGACAATACGATCGATATTGGATTGTACGGTAATTTGTGTGATAACTTTTACTTCGACACCATTTTGAGCAACACCAGTGAATTCAGGTGTACGAATGACTTTTGGTGTAACAGAGGTTTGAACAGCTTCTAACACATCACGCCCAGCAAGGTCAATCGCAGCGGCACGACTAAAATCAAGTGCGATATTGGCGCGATGTGCAGCGATAAGTGCGTCAACGGTTTGATCGACGTCACCACCGGCTAAGTAATGACTTTCTAGTTGGTTAACTTCAAGCTCAAGTCCTGCTTTTACGGCTTTAATCAGTGGCTTGACAACACGGGAAGGGGTGACACGGCGTAAGCGCATCCCAACAAGTGTCCCGAGTCCAACACGAACTTGTGCTGAAATGGCACTAATCCATAAGCCTACCGGTACCAATGTGAAAAATATAATCAAAAATACGAGTACTAAAACTGCAATAATAATTGTTCCAATCATGAATTATCTTCCTCTCTTTTTAGGTCTTCGTTTACTAACACATAGCCAATATCAATGCCGACAACGACGATAGGGGTTCCTATATCTAAATAGCCATCTTTGAGCCTGGCATCATACCATTCGCCATCAATGATTACTCTACCAATCGGTTTCAAAGTTGTGCCAGCTGTGCCATGTTTGCCCATGACCTTGTCTCGTAGCGCTTTCATTCGTTCGATTTCACTGTCCGCTAAAAAACCACGATGTACAAGTCCCCAAGATTCACCGTATACAAGATCATCTTCTGTATATTCTCGCGACATTATGCTCACCGTCCTCCATGGTTTTATTGTGTACTCTTCTAGTATAACCTATTTTTCATTAGGTGTGGTAGAGAATGTGGAAATAGTATGAATTTTTTTCACGAAAGTTTGTTATTGACATCGTGGTGCGCTCCATGGTTTATACTAGGTGATGAGGAGGGGGAATATGTATCGAATTGGTGAGTTTGCGGAGATGACAGGACTTACGAAGGAGACTTTACGATATTATGCGCAGATAGAGTTGTTGCAACCTGTCTTTGTGGAGCCTCGCAATAAATATAGTTATTATCATAACAACTCATTTTTGGTGGCGAGATTACTTGTTTATTTGCGCCGCTTCGATTTTTCGATTCAGGAGATGTTGATGGTGGTGCATGATCGGTCGTTGGATGAGCTCGAGGAAATTTTGAAGGAGAAAAAAGTGGCTTTGCGTCAACGAATTGTGGAAACAGAAGCTATTATTAGCGAGATTGATGGTTTTTTAGAAATGGAGGAATGAATGATGGTGACATGGCATGAGGAAATGGTAATTAAGGCGAATATTGAAGTGATTTGGAATTTATTTGAACCGGAGAATCTTCAGCGGGTGATGCCTCAGGTGGTTGAGCATAAGGTGATTGAGATGAAAGATGGCATTGTGGGTTCGACGTATCAACAGAAATATCAGGAAGGAAAGCGTGTGGAGACGTATATTGTGGAAGATTTAGCGCATGAGGATATGCCAGAACGTAAACACAACACGAGTGGCTTTGTGTTAGCAAAGGCGTTTAAGATTGAGACATCGATTACACTTGAAAAAATGGATGAAAATTCGACGCGCTTTATTTATTATGGTTCGAATCAGGGGATTAATTTTTTAGGGAAAACATTGATGAAACTTGGCGGATCTAAGAATAATGATAAAGTGGTGGAAGGTTTCATGAAACGTGTGGAGTCTGAGGCTTTGAAAGATTTAAAATAAAGAAATCTCGCTACTTTGATGGGTAGCGAGATTTTTTACATTAAAATTAGAATTTACTTGCTAACGCTGCTGCTTTTTCCACACCTGCTGCAATTAAATCTTGCGCTTGATCTGGTGCTGCGTTATGCCCCTCTACGACAACAGTTTGTGGATTAGTAATGCCGAAGTGAGTCAAAATATTTTTCACGTAGTTAAGTGACATTTCCCAGTTTGCCATTGGACCATCTGAGTATACACCACCGCGCGCATTTAATAATACAACTTCTTTGTCAGTTACAAGGCCAACTGGACCTTCTGCTGTGTATTTAAAAGTTTTACCAGCTTGGTTTAGGTAAAATAGGTAAGTTAGGAATTGTGCTGGTATGCTGAAATTCCACAATGGGAAGGCCATCACAACTTTGTCTGCTGCTAAAAATTGTTCTAGGTAACCATTTGCAACTTTTGCCAAACGTGCTTCGTCTTCTGTTAGCGTTTCGCCGATAGATTCCTTGTAAAGTCCACTCATCATTGTTGCATCATAGTAAGGCAGATCTTCTTGGAATAAATCAAGTTCGGTGATTGTATCGCCTGTGTTGCTTGCTGTATAGTTTTTTAAGAATTCTTCGTATAATTTCACACTCACGGAACGCTCCGCTGGTAAACCGTTTGCTTTAATAAATAATACATTTGCCATGTTATAAATTCCTCCAATATGTTTTGATTACTTTTACAGTGTATAATATTGCAATCTACACTTCAAGTAATATGCTTACAAAAAATTAGTTTGTTGTAAAAAGTAAGTGAAAGCGTTTACCTGAACATTTTGGCGTAGTTTATGCTAAAATAAAGGAGAAGTGGGGGTGATTGCAGTGGAATTAAGGGAAATTAAAGAGTCAGAAATTGAGAAAGTGAAGGAATTGCGTGATTATGCGTTTCGCGTCCCTGCATCTGGTGGTGAGGATGATTTTAATTACTGGGTACAAAATGCGAGGCGTCTAGGTTTGTTCTATGGCGAGCATTTACTAGCGCAGGTTTTAACATATCCACTCAGCGTTTCGATTTTAGGAGAACGTTTTTCGATGGGGGGGATTGCTTATGTGGCAAGTTTCCCGGAATTTCGAAATGGCGGATTGATTACCCGCTTGATGACGGAATCATTGGTTAGAATGCGTGATGCTGGGCAATTAGTGTCTTATTTAAGTCCATTTTCGATTCCGTTTTATAGGAGATTTGGATATGAAGTTTTTACAGAAAAAGTGGAGTTGGAAATTCCGAGTCATGCTCTGCCGGATATGGGAACTGTTCCAGGGCGCGTGATGCGGCTTACTAGCAAAGATGGCACGGGGATTTCGGTCGTGCGGGAGCTCTACAATCGCCTGGCTCTAACGAAAAAAAGCGGTATGATGATGCGTGACGATGCTTGGTGGTTGCGACTGGCGCGCCGTGGATACACGAAAGAAATTGCGGTTTATTGCGATATGAACGGCGTCACGATGGGCTACATGTTGTTCACGCTGGATGCTGAGGTATTCAAAGTGCACGAGATGGTTACGCTAAATTATGAGGCCGAAAAAGGATTATGGCGTTTTATCGGTACGCATGGCATGATGGTAGATCGTGTTGTGGCGAAAAACGTTGGTGCCTTGCGTGATGTTGCACTTGCTTTTCCATCACCGGATTTTAAGAAACGCGAGATTTTGGATTTCATGATGCGAATTGTGGATGTTGAGGCATTTTTAAGCAAATACAGATTTGAGTGGACAGACAACGCGCTGTATCTACAAGTGGAAGACGAGATGGCACCTTGGAATGAAGGCGTTTTTGAGATTCGAGGCAGTTTTGTGAAGCGAGTAGAGAGCACGAAGGAACCTGTGTTGGCGATTACGATTCAAGCGCTTGGTCAGATGCTGATGGGTTTTGCGAGACCACGAGACCTCGTTCATTATGAAAAAGCGCAAGGTAGTGACATTACGGTTGAAGCTTGGGAAAAAGCGATTCCGCATGTCCGTAGTGATTTTTATGACGCTTTCTAAGCAATGGAGAGAAAAAACTGGATTTTTATAAAAAAATGCATTAGAATGTAACTTGTGATTGTTCAGGATACAGCGTTTGACGAGTATTGGGACAAGCATCTGCATGTTGGGGAAATACCCAAGTCCGGCTGAAGGGGACAGACTCGAAATCTGTTAGGCGGTTCCGGCCGCGCCGGGGTTCGAATCCCCGTTTCTCCGTTTTTAGAAAACAAAAAGACACTGAAAAACCATTGATTTACTAAGGTTTTCAGTGTCTTTTTGTCTAGGTTGGCAGGTCATTTTGGAAGCGCCGTTGCAATTTTTGGGAAAATGGCTTCCAAATCGTCGTCCTCATCCCATTCTAAAACCTCTGGTAATACAATATTGGCATGAATATCGGCTTTTTCATCAGCGGTTAGTGCTAAACGTTCGCATGCTTCAAAGAAAAAGTCCTCATCGTCTTGTTCGGTTTTCTCTAAATAAATGGAGCTACTAACATACATAATATCTTCAAACTCTGCTAGAAAGTCTTCATCCATTTTACCTTGAAGCAACTCACCAAGATAGTCTGGGTCTTTAAGTATTGCTAAAAATGTATCTTGTCCATGCGAAATGAGCCAAGCGCGGAAGTAATCGAAACCATCATCACTTGCCCCGTCATTTAACAAGTAGGCAGCGGCCCATAGTTTGTCCACTTTTGAAGCTTCGAGGTATTCATCAAAAATAAGTTGCCATTTCACGATATCATCTGGTTTTAGTTTATTGAATAATCTCTCAAGCACTTCTGTGTATTCATCGATGTCCCCGTCGCATCGCGCGATAGCTTTGTCTATGATTTTCCAAAACTTTTTCTTGTCCATTCTTTTGCCTTCCTTTCATTATCCAAACTGTAATCGTTGTGATGGCTAGCAGGAATAATATACTCATAATTGAAATATAAATCATCCAACTGTCCATCGCAGTGAAGTCATCATAAGGATATTTTTGGAGATAGGAAACTTCCATCGATGCAACAATAGTAGGTGTTTTATACATAAAGACCATAATTGCCAATAAAATACCTGTAAAAAGCCAATATAAATCTGTCCATTTTTTCTTCATTCGTCTAAACTCCCTTTTATATTATAAATTATGATAATTAGTATATAAAATATCTATTTTACTTATCGATAAATCCTTTGTATACTGTAAATATAGTCAAGAAAAGTTAGCCGCTAATAATTGATGAAGCGCAATTTGTAGAGGGTCTTGTGGAAAAGCATGATTATGAATCTGAAAAAGTGGCCGAACGATAGGCGTTGCTGGGTTTTGATAGGGCAAATCGTGGCTACTCAAATCGGAAAGTAACGTTTTCCCAATGCCTTGCTGTAACATATTTAGAATTGCTTCGTTACTTGCAATCTCTATTTTTTTGGCTGGAATAATGTTTTCTTGTTGAAAAAACTGATCGGTATACGTGCGAATTCCAGAACCTGTTTCCCGTAACAACCAGAGTTCGCTAGTCATGTCACCAGCTAGAACTAGTGAATCGTGAGCAAAAACGGTACGCGTAATCATTGGCGCAATCATCGGTGATTCGACTAGGCCCACTTGGTATTCGTGCGTTTCTACCCGATTAAAAATCACTGCTGAATTCGCAAATGAGACTTTAAAATCGTAATTTGGAAACTGTTCTTGAAGTTGTGGCAGAACACGTGGTAGCATGTAAACACCAATGGTTTGCGAGACTCCGATATTATAAGTAATACGTGTATTTCCTTGCAGCTGCTGGATGTCGCTCAAACTGGTTTCCCATAGTGAATCAAGTTGCTGGGCTCTAATATAGAGTAAATCAGCGCTTTCAGTTGGGATAGCACGGTTACGACCGTTTCGAATAAACAACTCGCTCCCTGTTAATTCTTCTAACTTTTGAATATGTAGTGAAACAGTTGGCTGTGAGATAAAGCGCTTTTCGGCAGCATGCGTGAAATTTTTTGCCTCATAGACCGCGATAAACGTATGAAGCCAATGAAACATGCGTGAACCCCCTTTTATACATAAGATTTCTTCTTATTATAACATGGATTTAGGAGATGAATGGAAAAATGAAGATAAAATGGCAGGAAAAAGGATTCTGGATAGGTGTGGCAGTGACGCTCGCTTGTTCATTAGCTGGAAAATATTTAGCACAAATTCCGGGTTTACAACTCGTCGGAGCTCTCGTTATCGCGCTAATTCTAGGAATGCTTGTTCAAATGAGCCGTACCCTTGTGGTCAGCGCACAACCAGGCACAAGCTATATCTCGAATAAATTTTTGCGATTAGGTATTATTTTATTAGGATTTCGCTTGAACTTGAAAGCCTTAGCAGATTCGGGTGTGAAAACGATTATTTTGGCGATTGTCGTTGTCGCATTCACGATTGTGACGGTATATTTCCTCTGCAAATGGTTAAAAATAGATAGCACGCTTGGGATGCTTACTGCTTGTGGATGCGGGATCTGTGGCGCAGCGGCTGTCATGGGCGTCTCACCGCAATTGAAGGCAAAAAATGATGACGCTGTGTTAGCAGTTGCCGTGGTTTGCATTTTAGGAACCGTCTTTACGTTACTAGAAGTCGGACTGATGCCATTATTAGGTATGACTCCAACCCAATTCGGTGTGATGACCGGGTCGTCATTGCATGAAATTGCACACGCGGTTGCAGCTGGCGGGGCTGGTGGAACTGAGGCATTGGACGCTTCGATTATCACGAAATTATCTCGCGTTTTACTGCTTGCACCAGTTGCCTTAATTGTAGGAATTATTGCACAGCGCAAAGCAAAAAACACTACAGACGAAAAGGCAAAATTACCGATTCCATGGTTTATGGGTGGATTTTTACTGACAAGCGCTATCGGAACCTTCATTGCAATGCCAGAGAGCTTGCTAAACGGCCTTGTGTCACTCGCTTACCTTTGTCTCGGAATGGCAATGGCTGGCCTTGGAATGAGTGTCAATTTTCAGGTGATTGTCCGTCGTGGCGGGCGTGTATTCTTAGCTGCAACAATCGGTTCAGTGGCGCTTTTAGGTTTATCCATAGAGGCGAGTAAATTATTCTTTTAAGACGAACAAAAAAACAGCGCAAACCTTTGAGGGGATGCGCTGTTTTGCTATAATTTTATTCAATCACAAACTGATTATGATACAACTCAGAATAGAAACCTTCTTCTTTCAGTAAGGATTCATGTGTGCCTTGCTCGATAACTTCTCCTTGGTGCAAGACCACAATATGATCGGCATCCAGAATTGTTTTCAAACGGTGGGCAATAACGAAACTAGTACGGCCAGAGATAACGTTCTCCATTGCTTTTTGGATGCGACTCTCTGTTACGGTATCAACATTACTTGTCGCCTCATCTAGAATAAGTAGAGATGGGTTCGTAATAATTGTACGCGCGATACTAATCAATTGTTTTTGGCCGACACTGAAAATGTTGTTCTCGTCAGTGATTTCCGTTTCATAACCTTTTTCAAGTGTCATGATAAAGTCGTGAATGTTGGCTTGTTTTGCTGCATCTGTAACTTCCGCGTCTGTTGCCTCAGGCTTACCGAAGACAATGTTGTCACGGATAGTGCCAGAGAAAAGAACAGAATCTTGAAGCACGATACCAACTTGTTTACGAAGCGAAGCAAGTTTGATATCACGAATATCGATATCATCAAACAGAATCGCGCCATTATCAACATTATAGAAACGGTTCAGCAAGTTCATAACAGTCGTTTTACCAGATCCAGTTGGTCCAACAAGTGCGACCATTTTGCCTTTTGCAACGTCAATCGAGACATTTTTAAGGACTGGCTTTTCAGGAGTATAGGCGAAGTCCACGTTTTGCAATTTCACGCTTTCGTGAACGCCATCGATTGTTTTCAAATCTTTACGCTCGACTTCTTCTTCTTCGTCAAAAATTTCACTAACACGGCGAGCGCCGGTAATTGCTAATTGAAGCATGCTGTACTGAGATGAAATCTGTGTTAATGGCATGTAGAATTGTTGTGAGTACTGCACGAACATAACAATCAAACCAAGTGCTGCAGCGCGTTCGATGCTACCATCAAGCGCGAGATACCCACCGAAGAAAATAACAACAGCTGTATTGATTAGGGAAATACCTTGCATCATAGGGAAAAGTAAACCGGAGTAAACTTGGCCTTTAAATGTAGCGTCTTTAACGATATTGTTATGTTTTACGAAACCTTCAATTGTTTCTTCTTCTAAACCATTTGTAATAACGATCTTTTGACCAGAGATTTTCTCATCGATGTAGCCATTTAGTTCACCGAGACGATCTTGTTGCATATCCACGTATTTACGAGCTTTACGGATGATTAATCCAGCAATGAAAATCGCAACTGGTGCCATTAGAAGCGTCACTGTAGCAAGCTTCACGTTTTGTTGGTACATCATGATAATAACACCAATCATGAGCGCAACATTGGATAAAACTTGTACGAGCGCTTGGTTTAGTGTGTTTGAGATGTTATCTAAGTCACTTGTAAAACGACTCAACATTTCACCGTCTTTATGCCCATCGAAGAAACGAATTGATAATTTCTCCATTTTTCGGAACAATCCGATACGCATCCGATTCGTTGCGTGACCAGAAACACCAGCCATCAAGATAGTTTGGATAAATGTAGCTGCGGCAAGCAATAGATAAAATAAAATCAGCATCCAGATAATATGAACGAAATCTGTTTTATCATCTACACCAGTCGTAAAGAGACGTTGCGCGTAGATAGCCAGTTCTTGAATAGCTTTCCCGATGTATTCAGGAGCCTTTACTTGTAAATAAGTAGCACCGATAATCGCGATAATAATAACGCTCAGTTGCAATTTATAAGCTTTCAAATAGTGCCAGAAAAAGCGGCAGATACGTTTAAATTCAGTCATTACGCGTCAACCTCCTTTCCCTTTTGTGTGTCATAGATTTCTCTGTAAACGTCACTTGTTTCGACTAATTCTTTATGTGTTCCAACGCCAACAAGTTCACCAGCATCAAGAACAAGAATTTTGTCAGCATGAATAACGGATGAGATTTTTTGGGCAATAATGAATGTTGTTGTGTCACCTAATTCATTGCTCAGCGCCTCTTTGACAAGCTTTTCACTACGTGCATCTAAAGCACTTGTAGAGTCATCTAGAATCAGAATTTTTGGCTCGCCAATAATACCACGTGAGATGGAAAGGCGTTGTTTTTGACCACCAGAGAAGTTATTACCACGTTCTACGATTGGTGCCTCATAAACATCAGCTTGACGTTCGATAAATTCCTTCGCCTGTGCAATACGTGTTGCTTTATCCATATCCTCTGATGTTGCATCCTTTTTACCATGACGTAAGTTCTCGGCAATGGAACCAGAGAAAAGAATCGCGCGTTGCAATACTAGCGACACTGTATCACGTAACGTCTGCTTATTCACTTTCTTCAAGTCCGTTCCACCAATCAAAATTTCACCCTCGGTTGGGTCGTATAATCGTGGAATCAGTTGAGCTAAAGTAGATTTACCAGATCCTGTTGCTCCAACGATTCCGACCATTTCGCCAGGTTTTGCCTCGAATGAGATGTTTTTTAGAGCTTTTGTTTCATCACCTTCATATTGGAAACTTACATCGCGGAATTCAACGCTACCAATTAAATCTTGTTTTGGAGCATTTTCATCGTACGTAATGTCAGGCTCTGTTTCTAAAACCTCGCCAATACGTTTTAGTGAAATCATCGCACGTGAAGCCATCATCATCATCATACCACCGATAATAATCGCCATCATAATTTGCATTAAATAGTTCATGAAAGAAGCAATAGCTCCGATAACCTCGGGATTGTCTTTCACCAAATCGCCAGCAAAGAAAATCGCTGCTACAACGGCCATATTTGAAACGAGCATAAACGCCGGAATCATGATGGAGAAAAGTTGCCCAACTACGATAGTGTGATGTGTTAATTTATCACTTGTTTTTGTGAAGCGATCTAGTTCATTTTTTTCCTGTACGAAGGATTTAACAACGCGCATTCCAGCTAAATTTTCCTTTGCAATCGCGTTAACACGATCAATAAAACCTTGAATTTTGCCAAAATGTTTCCCCATACGTCCAAAAATCAAAAATACAATTAGGAGAACGAGCACAACGAGTACGATAATAATCCACCAAAGTTCTGGCAATGTGTACATCGCTAAAATAAAGCTCCCAATAAACATAATCGGAATTCGAGTAATGGATTGTAGGGACATCATTACTAAGTTTTGAACTTGCGTAATATCATTCGTTTGACGAACAACTAAGTTTCCTGTAGAAAGTCTCTCGATATTGCTGAATGAGAATGTTTGAATTTTGCGGAAACTAGTTTCACGAATATCAGCTCCTACACCCTGTGCCACTTTTGCGGAGAGGATTGTGTTTAGGATACCTGCAATAAGTCCGACGAGCGCAATAACAATAAGTAAAATGCCAATTCGCGTGATTTCGTCCATCTTATCGTTAATAATTGCTTCCAGTACTTGTTGTAATAATTTCGGCTGCCATAATTGTGAGATAACCATGACGACGATAAACAGAGTGGAGAGCGTGGTTTGAAGCTTGTATTTCTTCAAATGTTGAAATAAAACTTTCATTATATACCTCCTTGTATATGTGTTAAATACCAGCACGAACATATATTCTAAACTAATTTACCTTAATATGCAAGGAGAAAATGAAACTTTCTATTAGTAAATATGACTGTTCATGAAATATTCACAAATTGCAAGAAAATATAAGTGGCTCTAGAGATTGGGGCTTAAGGATTTGGGAGATTTGGATACAAAAAAGACCAGTGAGTGGATAAAATAGTTTGCTATGAAACGGCTTTCATTATATATACTGAAAAATAGGAATATCGACATATGAAATAGAATATGGGATAATCTTTTTTAAGGTATAAAATACATATTCGGTTTTGATAATTGAGGGAGGAAATGGGATAGATGAATATTTTGATAGCGCTTATACCAGCTTTATTATGGGGTTTTATGCCGTTGATTATTACAAAAATTGGTGGAACTACAAGGCAACAAACAATGGGGATTACTTTTGGTGCGCTTGTATTTGCTTGTATTGCATTCTTATTTACAGATCCGGTGTATACTCTGAAAACGGTGTTGATTAGCTTTGTTACAGGGTGTTTGTGGAGTGTTGGTCAGATGTTTCAATTAAAGTCGTTTAAGCTAATTGGTGTTTCAAAAGCGATGCCAATTTCTACTGGAATGCAGCTTGTTGGGACAACACTATGTGGGGTTTTGCTATTTCATGAGTGGGATACACTGTTTCGAATCGTATTCGGATTTATTGCGTTGGCACTAATTATTGTAGGAATTTTTATGACATCTTATGCGGAAAAAGAAGAAGCTGGGCAGGCGATGCTGAATCGAGGACTGCTGGCGCTAGCTATTTCATCAGCTGGTTATATTAGCTATGTTGTGATTATTCAGGGGTTTGCGATTAATGGGTGGGATGCAATTCTGCCACAAGCGATTGGAATGGTGGTTGCAGCGTTCATTATGACAGCGCAAAGTAAGGACGACAAAGAGAGCCGCTTCATTAAGAAAACAGCGTGGCTTATTATTCCTGGTATGATTTGGGCTTTGGGAAATGTGGCAATGCTTTACGCGAACAGTATTGTTGGGGTTGCGACTGGTTTCTCTTTATCGCAGCTTGGTGTGGTTATTTCAACGCTTGGCGCGATTGTACTGTTAAATGAACGCAAAACGCGCAAAGAAATCGTTTTTGTTATTGGTGGTGTTGTTTTGGTTGTTATTGGTGGGGTGCTAATCGGCGTGACAAAAGCTTAATAGATTCTCATTTTTTTCTGCGTTTCGATATTTTTTGACATTATTCCTTTTTTCGTTGTTTTGTATAGTATTCTTAGGTTTGTAAGGGACACAAATAAAAACGAGAGAAGGAATTGATAATATGAAATTAACGAAATTCGTAGTCGTAGGTATGGTAACTGTTGCAACGTTGGTCGGAACGGGTACAGGAACAATCGCTTCCGCAGCAGATGGCGGGACATTAGGCTCTAAAGCAGACGTAAACTTTATACCTAATGATACAATTACTAATCCGGTTGATCCAACTGATCCAGGAAATCCCGAAGTAGTCGTGCCAGTTGATCCAGATCATCCAGCAGGTACAGCGGGTCCTTTAAGTATTGATTATATCTCGAACATTCATTTTGGTGAGCAAAAAATTTCCGGTAATAATGAAGTGTATTCAGCTAAACTGGACCAAATTAAAGTTGGCGCAGCTGAAACAGTTAAAGATATTCCAAACTATATTCAAATTACAGATAACCGTGGTTCCAATGCAGGTTGGCATTTAACAGTAAAACAGGATGGCCAATTTGTAAATGGTACGTCTGAATTAGTAGGTGCCGTATTAAGCTTTGAAAACCCAACATTGAATTCTGCATCTGAAAGTGATGCACCAACAGCGACAGGATTTACTCTTGATCCAGCAGGAACGTCATCAGATGTTATGAGTGCAGAAGAAGATCAAGGTATGGGAACGTGGGTTGACATGTTTGGCGCAGATGCAACAGAAGCTGCAGATAGCATTAAGCTTAGTGTGCCAGGTAAAACTTCGAAAATTCCAGGTAAGTATGAAGCAACGTTAACATGGGAATTAACAGATACACCTGCATAATTGTATAAATGATACGCGGATTTATATAAAGCATCGTTTTCGTCCTACCCAATAAAAATTGGGTAGGATATTTTGTGCGCCCAGCATGCGCAAATGCTAGGTGGTGAAAGTCCACTACAGGCTTGGCAGTAGGAACTGTTAGCTCAA
>NZ_CAUYTL010000053.1:0-12254 GCF_963575615.1 Listeria rocourtiae subsp. hofi
TATTGAACCGCCGTATACCGAACGGTACGTACGGTGGTGTGAGAGGTCGGAGCCTAACGGCTCCTCCTACTCGATTTTTGGAAAATGCTCAAGAAGGCGGGATATTCGTCAAGGCACTGCTGGTTAGGTGAATAAATATGCGTTGTGCCTTCTTTGCGGACATCGACCAAACCGGCTTCTTTTAAAATTTTTATATGGTGGGACATCGTGGATTTTGAAACTGCATACGTATGGCTTGTCACACGCTGTTCGCCTTTTTGGAGTAGACAGCGGAAAATGTCTAGGCGGATTGGATCACTAAGAGCTTGGAATAGGAGTAGTAACTGTTCGGAATCTTGTTTATTATTTTTCATAGAAGTATCATAGCACATTACGAATTAGTTGCCTATCAAAAAATGTTGTGTTAAGGTATGATAGTTCGAAAAAAATCGAACAATACGATTTTGGAGAGAAGGGCGAACAAATGCTAGTTATTCAAGCGAGATTGGAAGTCCAAGAAGACAAGGTTGCCGTTTTTTTGAAACAAGTGGAGCCGTTGATTGAGGCATCACGAGCAGAAGCGGGCAATATTAGTTATAAGCTGACATGTGCCGTGGAAAATACGACCGAGTTTTATATGATTGAGCAGTGGGAAGACATAGCTGCGATTGATGCACATAATAAAAGTAGCCATTTTCAAGCGTTTCAAGCGAGCGTTGGTAGCATGTTAAACGCACCACCGATAATTCAAGTACTTAGTACACTGGAAAGGAAGTAATACCATGTATAAAAATAATGATTTTGAGGATATTATCAAAAACCGCCGTTCGATTCGTACATATGACGACTCGGTGAAAATTAGTAGAGAAGAGATGGAGCAAATTTTGACGGATGCGATGCGTGCACCATCATCAGTGAACATGCAACCGTGGCGTTTTGTTGTGGTAGAAAGCCCAGAAGGGAAAGAGAAATTGCGTCCACTTGTGCGATTTAATACGCGACAAAATGATACGTCGTCTGCCATGATTGTGATTTTTGGCGATATCGATAGTTTTGAGAATGGCGAGAGAATTTTTAACAGTTCGGTGGAGCAAGGATTGATGCCAGCGGATGTGAAGGAGAAGCAAATGGCTGCGTTGACGCCGTATTATGCGAATTCGCCACGTGAGGAATTGGAGCGGGTAGCGTTGATTGACGGGAGCTTGGTTGCGATGCAGTTGATGTTGGTTGCGCGGGCGTATGGTTATGATACGAATCCGATTGGTGGGTTTGAGCGGAAGGAAGTTGCCGAGGCGTTCGGGATGGATACAGAGCGTTATGTGCCGGTGATGATTGTGTCGATTGGGAAAGCGATGGATGCGGGGTATGGATCGTATCGGTTGAGTACGGATGATACGTTTTTTTGGAAGTAAGTTTGGATTATATGACAGATAAATCGGCGATAGTTTGATTTGTTTAGAGCAGGATGTACGTCTTACCTAGATCGTGATGTCCTGCTTGTTTTTGTGTTGTTCGAAATGTATTGAGTTAGTTCATATGCGTGTGGAATCATTGCAAACTATCCAATCTTTGGCTACATAGTTTTAGTTACAATGCTTTTTTGATATTAAATATTGCTTTTTTAGTCAAGTAAGTATCAAACATAGTGAAATAATATTGATAGAAGTTAGGTTTTCTAAACACAATCTGAGATTCCTAGCTTTTTCTTTTTGTTTCTAACCTCCAACACTGTTTTTTCCCGCGCTAAAACGGTATAATTAACGGGAAGGTGAAAGAGGTGACCTAGATGTTAGATGGAAAAAATATCTTACTCGCGGTTTCTGGTGGAATCGCTGTTTATAAAGCTGTGGCGCTTACGAGTAAATTGACGCAGGCGGGCGCGAATGTGAAGGTGATGATGACGAGGAGTGCGCAGGAGTTTGTGCCGACGCTTTCGTTTCAGGTTTTATCGCGAAATGATGTGTATACGGATACGTTTGATGAAAAGGATTCCCGTGTGGTGGCGCATATTGATTTGGCGGACTGGGCGGATCTTGTGATTGTGGCACCGGCGACGGCGAATTTGATTGGCAAGATGGCGAACGGGATTGCGGATGATATGGTAACAACAACACTGCTCGCGACCGAAGCACCGATTTGGGTGGCGCCGGCGATGAATGTTCATATGATTGCGCATCCGGCTGTAGTGCGGAATATTAATCAGCTGTACGCGGATGGAGTTCGTTTTATTGAGCCGAGCGAGGGTTATTTGGCTTGTGGATATGTTGGACGTGGCCGTTTGGAGGAGCCCGAGCGGATTGTTGGGCATTTGACGAGCTTTTTTGCGGAGAAGAATACGCTGCTCACTGGTCGGAAAGTTGTGGTGACAGCTGGTGCGACGATGGAAAAATTGGACCCGGTGCGTTATTTTACGAATCATTCGACAGGAAAAATGGGCTTTGCGATTGCAGAAGCAGCCGCGAGATATGGTGCGGATGTTGTATTGGTGACATCATCTACGAAACTTGCGGTGCCACACGGTGTTCAGGCAGTTTATATTGAGTCGGCGCAGGAGATGTACGAAGAAGTCATGAAGCATAAGGATTCGGCGGATGTTTTTGTGATGAGCGCTGCGGTTGCTGATTATACGCCAAAAGTGGTTCATGAGCATAAAATTAAGAAGCAACCGGGCGATTACGCAATTGAGATGGTGCGCACGAAGGATATTTTGGCGGAAATTGGTCAGAATAAGAAGGCAGAGCAGGTCGTGATTGGTTTCGCTGCGGAGACGCAAAACGTGAAAGAAAACGCGCTGAAAAAACTGCATGCGAAAAATGCGGATCTGATTGTGGCGAATAATGTGGCGCAAATTGGTGCTGGCTTTGGCGTGGATACGAATCAAGTGACTTTTTACGGGCAGGAAGATGCGGAGAAGTTTTTTCCGTTATTGTCTAAACAAGAGGTGGCGCGCGAAATTATCGAACAGGTAGCGCGTTTGTTGGGGGAAAAGTAAGATGGCAAGAGTAGCCCAGGTGATTGTGGATGTGCCAGCGATGCAGGTTGATCGCCCATTTGATTATCTTGTTCCGGAGGCTTGGCAGGGAATTGTGCGACCTGGCATGCGTGTTTCAGTACCTTTTGGGAATCGGGCGTTGCAGGGGTTTGTTGTTGGAACATCGGACACGAGTGACTTCGCTAAATTAAAAGAGATTCGAGAAATGATGGATTTGGCGCCGGTTTTGAACGAGGAACTTTTGGAACTAGGTGATTGGATGGCGCAGGAGACGCTTGCTTACCGGATTTCGGCTTACCAGGCGATGTTACCGGCGGCTTTACGCGCAAAATATGAAAAATATTTTTGGCTGTTGGATGCGGAGAATGATGAGGCAGCGCGTCTTTTTGAAGGCTATGAAACGATGGATTGGAAACGGGCAGAACAGCTAGGAGCCCTGCCAACGCTTCAAAAGTGGATGAAAGAGGGAACTGTCGAATTGGTCTATCAGGTGAAAAATAAGGTGACGAAAAAAACGATGCGCGTAGTCAAACCAGTTGCGTCTGTTCAACAACTTGAGGACGCAATTTCGGGACTTTCTAAAGGTGCCAAGGCGCAAATGAAGATTTTGCAGTTTTTTCAAGTGTTTGATGAGGAATATATTTCGGTGAAGGCGCTGCGGGAGAAAGTACAGACGACCGATGCGACGATTCAGAAGGTTGCGGCGCTTGGCTTGATTGAAATAGTGGAGCAGCATGTGTCGCGAGATCCGTATGAACACCACGACTTTAAGGCCAGTACACCGCTGTCGCTTTTGCCAGATCAGCAGGCAGCGCGGGATGCGATTGTGGCCTCAGCCAAGGTGGAAAAGCAGGAAACATTCTTGCTACACGGCGTAACAGGAAGCGGAAAAACAGAAATCTATTTGCAGTCAATTGAGGCGGTGCTTGCGGCTGGAAAAGAGGCGATTGTGCTCGTTCCAGAAATTTCATTGACACCGCAGATGGTTGAACGTTTTAAACGCCGGTTTGGCAGGCTTGTTGCGGTGCTTCATAGTGCCCTTTCAGCCGGTGAGAAGTATGATGAATGGCGCAAAATTGAGCAGGGGAAGGCTAAGGTTGTTGTCGGAGCACGTTCTGCGGTTTTCGCACCATTTTTGAATCTCGGTATTATTATTATTGATGAGGAACATGAAACGAGTTATAAGCAGGAGGATAATCCGCGGTATCATGCGCGGGATGTGGCGATTGAGCGGGCGAGGCGGTATGGTTGTCCGGTTGTGCTCGGTAGTGCGACGCCTTCTTTGGAGTCGTTTGCGCGGGCTGGGAAAAAGCGGTATACGTTGCTGGAATTGCCTACGCGTGTGAATGATACGGCGCTTCCGGAAGTCGAAGTGGTCGACATGAGTGAGGAATTGCGCAATGAGAATCGGACGGAATTTTCGCAAGTGTTGTTGGAAAAAATTAAGGATCGGCTAGCGAAAAAAGAACAGGTTGTGTTGCTTCTTAATCGGCGCGGGTATTCGTCATTTGTGATGTGCCGGGATTGTGGCTATGTTGTGGAATGTCCGAATTGTAGTATTTCGCTAACCTTCCATCAGGCGCATAATCAGATGAAATGCCATTATTGTGGCTATCAAGAAGGCGTACCGCACCATTGTCCAAGTTGTGAAAGCGAGCAGATTCGGTATTTTGGGACAGGGACGCAAAAGGTGCAAGAGAGCTTGGCGAAATTGATTCCAGAAGCGCGTGTCATTCGAATGGATGTGGATACGACAACGAAAAAAGGTTCTCATGAGAAGTTGCTAAATCAGTTTCGGGATAAGGAAGCAGACGTGTTGCTCGGGACACAGATGATTGCAAAAGGCCTAGATTTTCCAGATATTACGCTCGTTGGGGTGTTGAATGCGGATACGATGCTAAATTTGCCTGACTTTCGGGCATCAGAGAAAACGTTCCAATTGTTGACACAAGTGAGTGGTCGTGCAGGTCGGCATCAGTTGACGGGTGAGGTAATTGTGCAGAGTTACAACCCGGAGCATTACAGTATTCAGTTTGCCAAGATGCATGACTATATTGGCTTTTATAACCATGAGATGCGGGTTCGTAAAATTGGCTCGTATCCGCCGTTTTATTATTTGACGCTGATTAATGTGAGCGACGAGGACGAGATGAAAGCGGTACGAACGATTCAAGAGATTACGCAATTTTTGCAAGGGAAGTTGGGGCCGGATGCGATTATTTTAGGTCCAGTGCCGAGTTCGATTGCGCGAATTAAAAATAAGTATCGCTATCAATGCATTATTAAATACAAAGTCGAGCCAGAATTAAAGGCGGAACTAAAAAATATTTTGTTACATTACCAAAAAGAACAGGTTAAAGGGTTGACGATAACAATGGATGTGCAACCGTTTGTGATGATGTAAAGGAGAATGAGGATGACAAAAATAATTTTTATGGGTACGCCAGCTTTTTCAGTACCTGTTTTAGAGCAAGTGGCGAATGAATATGAGGTGATTGCGGTCGTTACGCAACCGGATCGCGCGGTAGGACGTAAGCGTGTTTTGACGCCGCCGCCAGTGAAGGAGGCTGCAATTGCACGGGGAATTCCGGTTTACCAACCAGAGAAGTTGCGAAGTTCTTCGGAATTGGATGAATTAATCGGACTTGGTGCGGATTTGATTGTAACCGCGGCATATGGGCAGATTTTGCCGAATGTGCTACTAGACGCGCCGAAACATGGTTGTATAAATGTGCATGCCTCTCTTTTGCCGGAGTATCGTGGTGGTGCCCCGGTGCATTATGCGATTTTGGATGGCAAAACGGAGACGGGCGTGACAATCATGTATATGGTCGAGCAACTAGATGCTGGCGACATGTTAGCGCGTCGAAGTATTCCAATTACGGATGGGGATAACGTGGGAACGATGTTTGAGAAGCTAAGCGCGGTCGGTGCTTCGCTTTTAATGGATACGTTGCCGGACCTGTTGGCTGGAAAGTTGACGCCGGAACCACAAGATGCCAGCTTGGTCACGTTTGCGCCGAATATTAAGCGAGAACAGGAAAAAATTGATTGGACGCATGATGGTCGCGCAATTTTCAACCAGATTCGCGGGCTTTCGCCGTGGCCAGTCGCCTATACAACACTTGCCGGAAATCCTTTTAAAATTTGGCAGGCACATATCGAAGAAACCGAGCAACAAGAACCAGCCGGCCAAGTTGTGCGCACGACAAAACATGATTTTGCGATTGCAACGGGTGATAAAACGATTATCGTGCCTGAAATCGTGCAACCAGCAGGAAAGCAAAAAATGGCTGTTGCTAATTATATGGCGGGAGCCGGGCAACATCTAAACTTAGAAACAAGGTTTGGTGACATATGAAAAAACCAGAAACAGTCCGCGAAATTGCGTTGGGCTTGATTGAAAAAATCGAAAATAATCAGTCATTCAGCCATCTACTAATTAATGATGCGCTTAAAAATAGTAATTTAAACCAAATGGACCGCGCGCTTTTGACGGAACTCGTCTATGGAACAACACAACGCCGCATTACGCTAGATTTTTATTTAGAGCCTTTTTTGCGCAAAACGCCGGAAAATTGGGTTCTGAATTTATTGCGCTTATCGGTATATCAATTGGAATTCCTCGATAAAATTCCTGAACATGCGATTTTACATGAAGCGGGCGAAATTGCGCGTGAACGGGGACACGATGGCGTGACAAAATTTGTGAATGGCGTTTTGCGGAACATAATTCGTAATGGCGTTCCAAAAATCGAGGATATCAGTGATGAAACAACGAAAATTGCAGTGGAGACCAGCTTGCCAACATGGCTCGTAAAACGCTGGATTGAACAGTTTGGTACTGAAAAAACGCGTGAAATTGGTTTATCCTTTTTAGAGTCGCCGTCGCAAAGTATTCGTGTGAATGAGAATAAAGTGACTGTCGCTGAACTACAAGAGGAACTTTCCACACAAGGTATTGAAACAGAGCAAAACGCCTACATTCCAGAAGCGCTCATGATGGAACGGGGATCTATTGCTGATACGCAAGCTTATCATAATGGTCGTTGCACGATTCAAGATGAGAGTTCGATGCTTGTTGCACATGCCCTGCAACTAGAAGACGGTTTGCGCGTGCTTGACGCGTGTTCGGCACCAGGTGGAAAAACAACACATATTGCTGAAAAAATGCATAACACCGGTGAAATTATCGCGCTTGATATCCACCCGCATAAAACAAAATTAGTAAATAAAGCAGCCAAGCGCCTTGACTTGACAAATATTACAACAGAAGTTCTAGATGCCAGAAAAGCAAGTGAACTGTTTGCACCAGAGAGTTTTGACCGTATTTTAGTAGATGCTCCTTGTTCAGGATTTGGTGTTTTACGCCGAAAGCCAGACATTAAATACAGCAAGACGGAGTCAGATATCGACAATTTAGCACGGATTCAGCAAGCAATTTTAGCTGAGGTTGGCGCATTACTAAAAGAAAATGGTATATTAATATATAGCACCTGTACGATTGATCAGGTGGAAAACCGTGGTGTTGTGGCGAACTTCCTTTTGAACCATCCGGAATTTCAGCTAGAACAAGTACATGTGCCTGAAAAGATGCTTCCGTTTGTACAGGAAGACTATCTGGAATTAGTACCAACAGACATCGGAAGTGACGGTTTCTTCATCGCCGCATTCCGAAAAATAACGAACAAATAAGCAATGGGAAGACGAATTTTTGCATTTGTTGCGTTTGAGAAATCTCGAACGTTTTCCCAGCAATGTGAGGTGTAAGCAAGTATGCATGCAGAATTTAGAACAGATCGTGGAAGAATCAGAAATCATAATGAGGATAACGGTGGTATTTTTGAGAATCAACTGGGCATCCCGCTCGTTATTGTCGCAGATGGAATGGGCGGTCACCGAGCTGGTGATGTCGCGA
The DNA here is from genome assembly GCF_963575615.1 of Listeria rocourtiae subsp. hofi. Classification (NCBI taxonomy): domain Bacteria; kingdom Bacillati; phylum Bacillota; class Bacilli; order Caryophanales; family Listeriaceae; genus Paenilisteria; species Paenilisteria rocourtiae. The sequence continues at coordinate 7,890 of NZ_CAUYTL010000053.1, forward strand.
GTGAAATGGCTGTCAGACTTCTTAGTGATAGTTGGAAAAATGTGACCGATTTGAAGTCCGCAACAGAGATTGATTCGTGGTTCCGCGAGGCAATTCAAGCGGTGAACGAGCAAATATTGGCGCATGCAAAACAAGACCCAACGCTAAAAGGGATGGGTACAACGCTTGTTGCAGCGATTTTTTCAAACAGTCAAATCATTGTAGCGAACGTTGGGGATAGTCGTGGCTATCTACTGAAAAACGGTGTGCTAGAACAGCTTACCGAAGACCATTCGCTCGTTAATGAACTGCTTCGTAAAGGGGAAATTACGAAAGAAGACGCAGAGAATCATCCACGCAAAAATATTTTACTACGCGCGCTGGGAATAGAAGGAAATGTCGAGACAGATGTTTTTATTTTGCCATTCCAGCCAAAAGATCAGCTACTGCTTTGCTCTGATGGCTTATCAAATATGTTGACTGAACAAGAAATAGAAGCAGTATTAACAAGTAAAAGAACGCTCGCAGAAAAAGCGGATATTTTTATAACAAAAGCAAATGCCAATGGTGGGGAAGATAACATCACGGTGTTGCTTTTAGAACGGAATTTAAGGGAGAAAGGTAGGGATGTATCATGATGATCGGCAAGCGAATTAATGACCGTTACAAAGTTGTCAGCGCAATCGGTGGCGGCGGAATGGCCAATGTTTTTCTTGCACATGACATGATTCTGGATCGCAAAGTAGCTGTCAAAGTGCTACGAATCGATTTAGCAGATGAAAGCAATTTGATACGCCGTTTTCAGCGAGAAGCACAGTCAGCGACAAGCTTGGTGCATCCAAACATTGTTAGCATTTACGATGTAGGCGAGGAGAACGATCTTCACTACATCGTAATGGAATACGTAGAGGGGATGGATTTAAAACAATACATTCATGAAAATAACCCAATTCCATTCGAAAAAGCTGTGGATATCATGCTTCAAATCGTTTCAGCCGTTGCGGTAGCCCACAGTGCACATATCGTCCATCGTGATTTAAAGCCACAAAATATATTAATTGACCATGATGGCGCTGTTAAAATTACAGATTTCGGCATTGCGATGGCGCTTTCCGAAACATCAATTACACAAACGAATTCATTGCTTGGCTCCGTGCATTATTTATCACCGGAACAAGCACGTGGCGGCATGGCGACACAAAAATCAGATATTTACTCACTTGGAATTGTCCTTTACGAATTACTCGTTGGGAAAGTTCCGCATGATGGCGAATCACCTGTTTCGATTGCAATCAAGCATTTGCAAGCAAATATACCATCGATTCGTGAGCAAAATCCGGAAGTCCCACAAAGTCTAGAAAATATCGTGATTCGCGCGACAGCTAAAGATCCTTTTTTACGGTATCAAACCGCGGAGGAAATGAAAGCAGACTTAAAAACGGCATTAGACCCCGAACGACGTAATGAAGCCAAATATGTATTTCCGGTGGATGATGGTGAAACAAAAACGATACCGATTATCGCGACAAAAAATGCGATGCAGAATCTAGATAATACAATGGTCAGTGCTGCTGAAAAAGAGGAAGCGCCCGCAGAACCACAGAAGAAAAGCAATAAAAAGAAAATCTGGATTATTGCAGGAATCATTGCTCTGTTCGCGATTATTATCGTTGCCCTTTGGCTTATGGGCCGACCACCAGCCACTGTCAAAATTCCTAATGTGGCGAATGACACGAGAGAAACCGCCGTACAAAAACTCCAAGATGCAGGATTCGTTGTCGGGGAAACCTTTGAGAAGAACAGTGATAAGGTGGACGAAGGGAAAATCATTGAGACTGATCCTGAAATTGGAACGAGCGAAGAAAAGGGTGCCACTGTTAATTTATATATGAGTATTGGTGCGAAAAAAATCACAGTAGAAGACTATACAGGCAAAACATATGACACGGTGAAACAAGTTTTAGAACAGCAAGGATATAAAAAAGTAAGCTACACAGAAGAATATAGCGATTCCGTTGATTCTGGTGTGATCATTTCACAAGATCCATCATCAGGAACGGAAGTGGTTGCAGCTGATACTGAAATTTCTTTTGTCGTAAGTAAAGGCGCGCAACCCGTGACATTAAAAGACCTATCTGGATTTAACCAAGTCGGTTTAGATGACTACGCGAGTTCTAATGGTATTGAAATTTCCGTTAGTAGCGAAGAATATTCCGATACAGTTGGCGCTGGCCAAGTCATTTCACAAAAACCAGAAGCAGGTGCCTCACTAAATAAAGGTGACAAAGTGACGGTTGTGATGAGTAAAGGCCCGAAAGAAAAAGAAGTGAAAACGGTCAGACGGACGATTAATATTCAGTATGAGCCGGAAGATCCTACGGCAACACCGCCTGTACCACAGCATATCCAAATATACATTCAAGACAAAAACAACAGTATGACGAAGGCCTATAAAGAAATGGATATCACAAAAGATACCGCGGAAACACTTACTTTTGAGATTGAAGAAGGCACACAAGGCGGGTATAAAGTCGTTCGCGATAATACCGTCATTTTGGAAGAAACGATTGATTATCCAAATTCATAAGAAATGAAGGTGACTTTTCTGGAAGGACAAATTATGAAGGCTTTAAGCGGTTTTTATTACGTTTATTGTGAAGGCGAAACCTATCAATGTCGTGCACGCGGTAATTTTAGAAAGCGTGGTTTGACACCACTTGTTGGCGATCATGTCGTTTTTCAGGCTGATAATGTGAAAGAAGGCTATGTACTGGACTTGCTACCTCGGAAAAATGCTTTAGTACGCCCACCGATTGCGAATGTTGATTTAGCGCTACTAGTTTTTTCTGCGGTAGAGCCTGATTTCTCGGCCAATTTAGCCGATCGATTTTTAGTTGCCATTGAATTAGAAGATGTTACGCCTGTTATTTGTATTAGTAAAATGGATTTAGCAGATGAGGCACGAAAGGCAGAAATTGCTGACTATCAGGCGATTTATGAAGAGGCAGGCTATCAAGTTTTACTAACGAATACGGAAATTGATAAAAAAGCTGTTCTTGACGTTATTGCTGGTAAAATTGCCGTGATTGCAGGTCAATCGGGGGTTGGAAAATCAACATTGCTAAATACGCTTAATCCTGATTTAGACATTGAAACAGGCGTCATCTCTTTTGTATTGGGGCGCGGGAAACATACGACCCGCCACGTGGAGTTGATGACAATTGGTGCTGGATTTATTGCTGATACGCCAGGTTTTAGCTCGATTGAAATGGACGAATTAACGACTGAGAATCTCCAATTTTGTTTTCCAGAAATAGATCGCCGTCGCGGCGAATGTAAGTTTCGAGGTTGCATACATGAGAAAGAACCGAAATGCGCTGTGAAAACTGCAGTTGCGAATGGTGAAATAGCAGCATTTCGATATGAACACTATATTCAAATTTTAACGGAAGTAAAAAACAAAAAAGAGAGGTATTAACATGGGAAAAATAGCTCCATCGATACTTAGCGCGGATTTTGCCAACTTAGCAGCAGATATTAAAGAAGTGGAAGGATATGGTGCCGACTACATTCACGTAGATGTGATGGATGGCCATTTCGTGCCTAACATTACATTCGGCCCCAGTGTTGTCAAGGCTATCCGACCGGTTACGAAATTACCACTAGATGTACATTTGATGATTGAAAACCCAGATCTCTATATTCCAGAATTCGCAAAAGCAGGTGCCGACTACATCACGGTACACGTAGAGGCATGTCGACATCTCCATCGTACATTACAGTTAATTCGTTCATTTGACGTGAAAGCGGGTGTTGTTTTGAACCCGGCAACACCGATTGAGATGATTCAGCATGTATTGGAAGAAGTGGACTTAATTTTGTTTATGACAGTTAACCCAGGATTTGGCGGACAAAGTTTTATTAAAGAAGTGCTACCAAAAATTACGGCAGTGAAGAAAATCATTGAAGAAAAAGGATTAAACATTGAGATTGAAGTTGACGGCGGTGTAGATGATAAAACTGCACCACTATGCGTTGCAGCAGGTGCTGATGTTTTTGTTGCTGGATCTTATATTTATGGAAATAAGGATAGAGAGAAAGCTATGGATAAATTGAGAGAAATTGTAGGGGAATAGTGATGAGACGGCTCGTTCAGCTCTGGAAAAATACAGTAAAAACTTTTGTGGAAAAGCCACTAAATTTTCGAGGAGTTGGCCGTTGAAGCAATGATACGCTTGAAATCGGAGCGTTGTTTCAGACAAGATTGCTGCACTATGAACTGCTTATGGATTACATGCTCACGGTGTTGGCATGCATATTGAGGTTCTAATTTGGTGGGAACCACTTCATAAGAACCACTTGTGGATTACATGCTCACGTTGTTCG
>NZ_CAUYTL010000054.1:0-11642 GCF_963575615.1 Listeria rocourtiae subsp. hofi
CTTTGGCATCTTACTCTCATCCTTTCCGATTTTTATTCATTGTATCAAAAAAGAAAAACTGTATAAACAATGAACTAGGATTCATTATTTACACAGTTTATTTTACACTTCCGCAAACCTTGAAATTAAAAGGTTTTGCTGTCCTCTGTTTGCCCTTATTTATGACTGAACCGTTCCAGTGAAGAATGCTAAATAAAGATTTTGTGCAAACTTGTCTGCATCTTTAATTTTCCACTGATCTTTGTTCGACTCTAAATTCATTTTTACTTTGACCGCTTTTTCAGAAACTTTAGCTTTAGCGATTGTTTCTTGGTAAACGTCAAGCATTGCTGTAGCCGCTTTTTTTGCATCGGTTTGAATGGATGGATCTTCTTTTACCTTCGCTTGCAATGCAGTTGTCATTTCTGCTTGGACACCTGTCATATCAAGGCCGTTAACAGAGATTTCAACAGTTGGTTTGTCTTTGTCGTCATTCGTTACTTTTGTTGTGTATTTCGTTACGTCTTTTACGCGTTTGGCAAATGTATCATATAATTTATCGACTTCATCATCGATACTGCCATCCGTGATATTTAAACTACTTGTAAACCCTTTTTTGAAACCTGTTTTGATTTCTTTTTGTAAATTCGCTGCGTCCTCACCGAAAACATCTTTAAATTTATCTGTATCTTTATTGTAGATAATCGTGTTGACAGCCACATCCGCTGCTTCTTTCGGCTCGACAGCACCGCTTCCACACGCTGTTAGAGCAATTGCAACTGTTAAAACTGCAACAAACAGTAAAGCTAACTTTTTCTTCATGTGATACACTCCTTTTCCCCAACTTTATTTCATACTCTTCCTATTTTAAAGGAATCCAAGCAGATTACAAGTATTTAGCTAGGATGTTCACCATTTATTCACAGAAAGACCTATTGCGCTGTTCCTGTAAAGAATGCACGATACAGTTTATTTGCGAAAGCTTCATCGTCTTTGATTTTCCACTGGTCTTCATTCGCTTCTAAATTCAACGCTACTTGAACGGTTTTTTTAGAAGCTCTAGCCTTGGCAACACTTTTTTGATAACCATCAAGTACTGCTTGTGCTGTTTTTTTCACATCTTTTTCAACGGATGGGTCAGCTTTTACTTTTGCTTTAAAATCCGCTAACCTTTCATCTTGAGTAGCGGCCATATCTAGACCATTAACGGAAATTTCAACAGTCGGCTTTTTCTTATCGTCATTCGTCACTTTTGTCGTGTATTTTGCAACCGTTTTTGCACGCTTAATGTAGGCATCGTACAATTCGCTAATTTTACTATCCATGCTACCATCTTTTATTTTCAAACTGCTCGCTAGTCTTTTTGTAAATAATTCTTTATTGTTTTTTTGTAATGCAGTAGCGCTCGTACCGAATGTATCCTTATATTTATCTGTATCTTTATCAAACATAATTGTATTGACCGCTATATTGGCAGCATCTTTTGGCTCTACAGCACTGCTTCCACATGCTGTTAAAGCAATTACAACTGTTAAAATTGCAACAAACATTAAAGCTAACTTTTTCTTCATGTGACACACTCCTCATTAGTCCATCTTATTTTCATACCTCCTTATTTTATAGGAAAAAAGATGGATTACAAGACATTAGACAGGAACGTCACAAATTCTTCAAAAATGCACCATAATTGCATAACTGCTTACTTTTTAGGAATGCTTGGAATAAATTTGGACGTGCGCTTAGCATAAGCTTGAAAATCAGGACGGTCCTTATATTTCTTTTCCAATAATGGCACGCCGGATACGAATAAAAGGAGTAACGTGATAATTATTGGTCCAATAATACCCCATAAACTCACGACACCAGTGATGCTCACTAAGAAAATACCCCACCAACTGAGTGCCTCGCCAAAGTAGTTCGGATGTCGCGTATATTTCCAAAGCCCTGTCATGATTAATTTCCCTTTATTTTCTGGGTTCTTTTTGAAACGGCGTAATTGTTCGTCTCCAACAACTTCGAAAAAGAATCCAATAACCCAAATAATAATTCCTACAAAATTCCACCATTCTAATGCGCCTGCTGAGGTCGTATTCACAAGCAAAATCGGCAAGCTGATAATATAGAGTAAAACACCTTGCAAAACAAAGACATTCAAATAGGCTTTTAGTTTTACAAAGCGCACGCCCCAACGTTGGCGCATATTGACGTAACGATAATCCTCAGGTTTTCCGATATTACGCTTCGCCAAGTGGAGAAATAAACGCATGCCCCAAATAAAAACAAAGATAGTTACTATAAGTCCCTGCAATGTCATCTCGCCACCGAAAAAATACGTGTACACAGCGACAATCACAAATCCAGGCCCCCATGCCAAATCGACAATAGAGTTATTTTGTAATTTTTGCGCCCAAAGGAATAGTATTGTAAAGTAAATCCATAATAATAGTCCCGCTATCCAATATACCATCTTATCATTCCTCTCCTTCATCTAATTGCATTCGAATCGCAATCGCGACACAGCCGATACCTGCGCTCATCGCGATAATTGATGAGATTTCCATCACATAGGCTGGTGGTTCTCCAATGATATTTGTGAACAGTGCCTCATATTCTGCTGCACGTTCTGGTGTATGCGCATGTATAATTGCATACTCAGCAACTTGACCATGCGTCATCATTTTCTTCACGCGCGCTACAATTTTCTTCGTACTGCTAGATAGGCTAAATGCAATGTCACTTACGGTTCCCGACCCAGTTTCAGATAAAGAAACGACCGGCTTCAGTCTCAATGTATTACCAATTGCTCCACCTTTTTCACCAAGACGCCCTGAGCGAATCATCGCATCTAGGTTTGGTACGCTGACAAAAATCTTTGTTTTTGAAATACTTTGTGCCACAAAATGTTGGACTTCCGTGAACGTTTTCCCTTGGGCGATTTGTTCTGCTGCAGCTTTCACGAGCAATCCTTGTGCTCCTGAATTTTGCCTTGTATCCATAACCACAATATCCTTAGAGACACTCGCGGCAGCCTTTTTTACCGTCTCATACGTTCCACTAAGTTTCCCCGATACAGTTAAAACAAGAATATTTTCAAAATGATTCGCCAAAAAAGACAACTGATTCGCCACCGCCTTCACGCTCGGTTGAGAGGAAGTTGGGTAGGTCTTACTGCTCGGTAGACGCTCAAATAATGATTCCGTATCCATTGTCACTTTATCCAAATAATCATTGCCAGCAAACGTTATGTGAAGTGGAATAACCTGAATCTGATATTTTTCTATCACGCTTTGTGGTACATCCGCCACCGAATCCGTTACCAATGCAATGCGATATTTACGATTATGAATCACATCAAACTGATTTTGCATATCGTCTACTTTTTGCTGAACCATCACACCATAATCCGCCAGATAAGCACATACCTCGCGTGGAACATCTGTATGAATATGCACACGAACCTTCGTATCCGTCCCAGCCACAATTAATGAATCACCAAAACGCTCCAAATTCGATCGAATCTCACCAGTATTAAGTCCCGCGCCATGCAACAACACCTCTGTACAGTAACGAAACACTGGTGCCTGATCCATCGCTTCATCTTTCACTAAACTTGGTAAACTCTCCTGCTTTGCAATGTATTCCTCATTCTGAATCACAGATGTAAACCCTTCAACAAACGTTAAAAATCCCTTTGCACCAGCATCCACAACACCATTATCTCGCAAAACTTGTAGCATATTCGGCGTATTCTCCAAGGCATTTTTTGCCTGCCTCAATGCATTTGCTAACACCTCTTGAAAAGTCGCACTCTGCTCGCGTGCCTGCATAATCGCCTCTGACCACGCCCGTATTACCGTAATCATCGTTCCCTCTACTGGGTTCCCCATCGCAAGGTACGCATAGTCCACACCGCCAGAGACACTTCGCGCAAAGCATTGCAACGAAACATGCTTATCATCTGATAAATGAAAATGCATACCATTTACATACTGCGCAAAAATAATCCCTGAGTTACCTCGAGCTCCAAATAATGCTGCCTCCGAAATCGTGTACAACGTCTCTTTTGCTGAGTTCCCTATCTTGGACTCCTCTACAATGGATAACATAGTCGATGCCAGATTGCTACCCGTATCCCCGTCTGCCACTGGAAAAACATTGATTGCATTCAGTCCATCTTTTGCATCAATAACCGCCTTAGCGCCTCCCAAGAAAGCATGGTATAACTTTTTACTATCTAAAAAATCCGTCATCGTTCCCATCCCCCCTTTATGAAATTCCCCATAATTTAGCTAAACTAAACACAATGCTTGAGGTTGCTGCTGTAATAAACGCTCCCCATACTAAATCAATCACTGTGACAATTACTGGCCAGTCTTTAAGCGTCGCCAAGTTTGTTAAATCGTACGTCGCATAACAAAGCAATCCTAAAAATGCTCCTGCAAAAATCGCAAACTGGATACTATTCTTTGCAAGTGCTGGTTCGATAACAAAAAAGACCATCCCGCATACAAATAATAGATAAAATAAAAGTGCCGCACCAAAACGCACATTGGTAGCCATCAAATCCCCTAGATAATGCTTATACAAATTTTTGGCGATAACCCCAAGCCACAAAGCATCAATTACTAAAAAAACGACAAGAGCCATTCCAGCAAGCTTCGCGAAATAAATCATAATGAACCTCTCCCTCATATTTCATTATACCCACCTTAAGCTCAAATTATAGCAATGAACTAGTAATTTTAGCTATTAATTTGTTTGTGGATAAAATCACATCAAAAAGAACCTTTTTATCTAGCCAAAATTCTACCTTTGTTAACATGAGTTTGTTACACTTTTGTTGATTCTGCATCCTAACCAACAGACTTAACCTCACTCGCTTAGTGTATGTACCACTTTTCTTTATAAAAACAAAGGGAAACTAGAAAATCGCGCGAAAACAAATTCCTAGTCTCTCTTTTTCTATTTAAACAAACTAATCCGACGAACACTTTCTTCAATCGCAGCATTCAAAATCTCGTCTTTACGCGTTGGATCATAATCTACACCTTCAACGAAAACGCTCGGTAAGGTTTCTACACCAATAAAATTCAAAATCGTATTGATGTAAGGTTCACCATGCGTCTCAAGATCTGATTCCCCAGTAGAATAAACGCCGCCACTACCATGAATTTGCAATGCCTTCTTGTTTTGCAGTAAGGCTTCTGGGCCATTTGCTGTATATCTGAATGTTTTTCCAGCAACAACAACTGTATCAAAATAAGCTTTCAACATTGGCGGAATACCTAGGTTCCAAAGTGGCGAAACAATCACATAACGATCTGCATCCATGAATTGTTGTGTCAATGCGTCAAATTTCGTCAACTTATCTTGCATCGCTGGATCTAAATCAGCGAAAGCTTTACCCCCACGTAATTCGTTACCAGCCGCCATAAATGCTCCGTCAATCAATGGGATATCTTGCTCATATACGTCAACTCGCTCAACCACATCATTCGGATTTTCTTGCTTGTATTTCTCCAAAAAAGCGCTCGCAACAACCATACTTCTTGAAACGTCATCTGGAAGTGGTGATGCTTTAATAAATAATAACTTTGTCAAAGGAATTCAACCCCATTTTCTGTTTAGTTTTTTCCTCCTTATTTTAGCCCAGTCTACCTCACTCGTCAATGAACAGTTATGGAACTACATACCCGAATCCGTAAGTGCTTGACAAATCGGCTAGTCATGCTAAACTAAATACAGAAATCCACTAGTGTATTACTATTATTAATACACTATTTTCCCAATAGAGGAACTGGAGGGGTACCTATGAAGCGTATTGAGCGTATTTATCAGTATATAAAGAAACATGACTATGACAATTTAAAGAAACAACTGGAACAAAATGAAGGTATTACTGCATCAGAAGTATCAGAAGCTCTCGATATTTTGCGAAACAACGTCAGTATGGAACTAAATGAACTGCACCGCCAAGGAAAAATCATTAAAATTGCTGGGCGACCGGTGCGTTATTTGGATCGTCAATCCGTAGAAGAAAAACTCGAGCGATTACTGCCAGAAGATGAACTCGAATTTGAAAACAGTCAGGCATTACTAAAAATCCTCCAACATAATATGGTACAACGAAGCCCATTCGATGATTTAATTGGGTCAGACGCCAGTCTAAGAACCCAGGTGGAGCAAGCCAAGGCCGCCGTTCTTTATCCTCCGAATGGTCTGCATACATTGATTGTTGGACAAACCGGAGTCGGCAAAACACTATTTGCTAATCTAATGTATCGTTACTCCCAGCACGCTGAACGCTTATCAAGTCAGTCCCCATTTATTATTTTTAACTGTGCAGACTACTATAATAATCCGCAACTGTTGATGTCTCATATTTTCGGTCACACAAAAGGCGCATTTACAGGTGCTGATAATGAAAAAGAAGGACTCGTCGAAAAAGCAGATGGAGGTATTTTATTCTTAGACGAAATTCATCGGCTCCCACCAGAAGGCCAAGAGATGATTTTCTACTTGATGGATACTGGTACATTTAATAAGTTGGGAGAAACGGATCGACGCAGGAAATCAAATGTACTTATTATTGGTGCAACAACAGAAGACCCCGAGTCCTCGTTGCTACGCACTTTTGTTCGTCGGATTCCAATTGTGATTTCCTTACCAAGTTTAGAAGAGCGATCAGCCAAAGAACGTGTTGACCTTTTGAAAAATTTGCTCTCTAATGAAGCGCATCGAATCAGTAAACCGCTACGCATTGAAGATGAAGCCGCCAAAGCTTTGATTGGAAACACAACTTTTGGTAACATCGGGCAATTAAAATCAAATATTCAGCTTGTCTGCGCCCAAGGGTTTTTAAATAGTTTTGATAAAGATGAAGAAATCTTAATCAACTTTAAAACATTACCGATAAACATCAAAGACGGATTTTTCCATTTTAGTGGGCGCCGAAAAGAATTACAGGAAATCTCAAAATACCTTGATCCTTACACGGTTATTATGCCTGAACGTGGCAAGCAGCTTATCAATTCCGATGAGTATGAGCCTGATTTCAATCTGTATAAAATCATTGAAGATAAGGCCTCCATTCTGATGGATCAAGGCGTTGAGGACGAGGATATCAAGAAATTCATCACGATGGACATCGATGTGCACCTCAACAGCTTCTATAATAAATTCAAGAACACGATTCACGACCGCGACAATATCCTAAAAATCGTGAATGAGGATATTTTAAATTTCACAGAAGACATTCAAGTAAAGATTGAGCAACAGCTCGGAAAAAAACTAAACGAGCGTTTCCTGCTAGCATTCAGTTTACATCTCACATCGTTTCTCAAGCGAGCGCGAAGTAACAAACCGCTTAAATATACAAATATCGAAAATGTCGTAAACGATAAACCGGAGAGCTATGCAATTGCGCGTGAGATGAAGAAAGAAATCGAAGCCGAATTTCAGATTCGAGTACCTAATATGGAAGTCCTCTATTTAACGTTACTGATCAGCTCGCTTCTTAAAGAACAAGAAGAAAATCGGGTAGCGGTCCTTGTTGCCACACACGGAAATAGTAGCGCAACAAGTATGGTTAACGTGGCAAAAAAACTGCTAGGTGAAGGCTTGGTGGATAGCATCGATATGCCACTTGATCTCAGCCCCAAAGTGGTGCTTGACAAAGTTACCCAACGTGCACGTGAACTTGATATGGGACGCGGCGTTCTTCTCCTTGTTGACATGGGCTCACTCACAAGTTTTGGCCCAGTCATTTCTGAACGAACCGGTATTCCCGTTCGCACCATCGACATGGTTTCCACCGCTACCGTTATTGAAGCTGTCCGCAAATCCAATATTCTTGACATGGATTTGAATAGTATTTACGATTCGCTTAAAGATTTCCGCGGCTATGGTGGTTACGATTCCGAAGCCACTGCTACACTTGGCGATAAGCCGCACGCGATTGTTACAATCTGTGCAACTGGCGAAGGAACGGCTGAGAAGCTGCAATCCTTCATCGAAAATATTCTCGAAAATCTTACTACCGACAACATTAAAGTTATTCCCATCGGTGTTCATGAAGCCGATCAAAGAATCGAGCAGCTTCAAGAAGAGAATGATATCCTTATGATCGTTGGCATCCATAATCCGAAAATCCAAATTCCATTCCTATCCATTGAACGCCTTTTCGCAAAAGATGGCGAAGAACAGATTATCCAACTCATCAAACAACGCGATATTTTCATCAAGAAAAACGAAACAAATTGGATTGCCCGCGAAGTCATCGAAGACAGTCTTGGCGAATTTTTAACCTATCTTAATCCGAAAAAAATTCTGCCTAGTCTGTTGAAATTTGCTACGATGCTGGAAACGCAATTACAATACACGATGGAAAATACGCTTAAAATCAATCTCCTTATTCATGTCGGGTGCGCTATCGAACGCATGGTTTTAAAAGATAGTCTGACTTACCATGAATCGAGCGAAACCATCCAAGGAACAACGGTTTTTAACGCTATTCAAGAAGCCTGTAATGATTGTTTCCAACCGATGAAACTATCCTTAACCAGCGATGAACAATATTACATTTATGACATAATAACAAAGACACATCAAACAAGTTAATCAAATTAGATGCTGCGAAAAAAATTGCTATTTATAATTTTTTTCGCAGTTTTTTTTAGATTGCCGTATTAGGGTAATAAACACTGTATGTAAGCATTGATATTCTAGCAGACAGTAGTGTATTACATGACATCTGTACCGTATCAATCTAACCTGCATACATTTTTTCAAGGATGAGTTTGCCCACGAAAGACGCATTCAGTAGTACAAGGAACACGAATACGAAACATTGGCATGCTCCTTGCAATACATATGGGTAAACACAAAATCCTAGCAAACAAAAAGGAGGAGTTAGTATGCCAGTAGGTATCATTATTGGAACGCACGGCGAGGCAGCCCGTGAATTGCTTAAGTCGACGGAAATGATTATTGGTAAACAGGATAATGTGGAATTTATCACGTTCGTTCCAGGAGAAAATACAGATACATTAATCCAAAAGTTCACTGATAAATTGGACGTTATTGATGCTTCTGAAGGTGTCCTTTTCATGGTTGACTTATTTGGTGGTAGTCCGTATAACGCGGCCAGCCAAATTGCTTTACCGAAAGAGAAAATGGATGTCGTAACCGGAACCAACATTCCGATGTTGCTGGAAACCCTATCTATGCGAGCGGTGAGTAGTTTTGAAGATTTGGTGCAAACTGCTCTTACGGCTGGTCGTGATGGCGTTAAATCACTAAAAGAATCACTTAAAAATGTCGAGGAGGATGATTTATAATGGATATCCGTTTAGCAAGAATTGATGACCGCCTTATTCATGGGCAAGTAGCCACTGTTTGGACAAAAGAAACACAGGTAGAGCGTATTATCGTATGTAATGACGAGGTTGCAAAGGATGAAATTCGCAGCACCCTTCTAAAACAAGTCGCACCGCCTGGCGTTAAATCAAGCGTGGTAGATGTTGAAAAAGGAATTCGTGTATACAATAATCCTAAATACGAAACAACACCTGTTATGCTACTTTTCACAAATCCAACAGATGTTGTGCGTATGGTAGAAGCTGGTGTTCCCATTACAACGGTAAATATTGGTGGCATGGCCTACCGTGACGGCAGAAAACAGATTACGAATGCTGTTTCTGTTGGTCCAGAAGATATTGAGGCTTTCCGTAAACTTGATGAAAAAGGTATTGAGCTTGAAATCCGTAAAGTCGCAGCTGATAGCAAAGTAAAAATGATTCCCTTACTAGATAAAGAAGGCTTGTAATTTTATTTTTCGAGCAATTTTAAACGTTATTTTTTAGGAATGAAAAATTGGGAGGGAATTTTATATGGATGCAATTCAATTAATCCTTGTCTTCCTCGTAGCCTGTGTCTGCGGTATGGGTAGTATCTTGGATGAGTGGCAGTCCCACCGTCCGTTAATCGCTTGTACTTTGACTGGGCTAGTACTTGGGGACATGGCAACTGGTATTATTATTGGTGGTTCACTAGAAATGATTGCACTAGGCTGGATGAATATTGGTGCCGCCGTTGCGCCAGATACAGCTTTAGCATCTTTAATCTCTACAATCCTAGTTATTACAGGAGGGCAAGACATCAGCGTTGGTATCTCACTCGCGATACCATTAGCTGCTGCTGGTCAAGTTTTAACGATTCTAGTTCGTACAATTACAGTCGGATTCCAACATTCTGCCGATAAAATGGCGGAATCTGGAAATCTCAGGGGAATCGATTTACTCCATGTCACGGCCTTGCTCCTGCAGGCTATGCGTATTGCGATTCCAGTCTTAATCGTAGCATTATCTGTAGGAACAGACGCGGTTACAAATATGTTAAATGCCATTCCAGACTGGTTGGTTAATGGTCTGAACGTTTCCGGCGGCTTTATTGTTGTTGTCGGGTATGCGATGGTAATTAACATGATGCAAGCGAAATACTTAATGCCATTCTTCTTCCTTGGCTTCGTAGTCGCAGCCTTCACCACATTCAACTTAGTAGCTCTTGGTGTCTTAGGACTTGTAGCTGCAATCATCTACATCCAACTAAGTCCAAAATATTATCTAAAAGAAGCACTTGCCCAGTATGATTCAAGTGGTGGCGGAGGTAGGTCTAAATCAGATGACGACCTAGATGACTAAAAAAGGAGGTAACCAAATTATGAGTAACGAAACTGCAAAAGTAACCGTTGGTGAGAAGAAGCTAACAAAAGGTGACTTAATGTCCGTATTTATTCGTTCCAACCTGTTCCAAGGCTCATGGAACTTTGAACGTATGCAAGCTTTAGGGTTTTGTTTTACAGTTGTCCCTATTATTAACCGTTTATATGAAGGTGATGAGCGCAAAGAAGCGATGAAGCGCCATCTTGAATTTTTTAATACACACCCTTATATGGGAGCTCCGATTTTAGGGGTAACCGCTGCGATGGAGGAACAAAAATCAAATGGTACACCAATTGATCAGGCTGCTATCAATGGTATTAAGGTTGGCTTGATGGGGCCACTTGCTGGTGTTGGGGATCCAATCTTCTGGGGAACTGTTCGTCCAGTACTTGCCGCGCTTGGTGCCTCTTTTGCATCAACTGGTAGCATTTTCGGGCCACTGCTATTCTTTGTACTCTTTAATGCGATTCGTCTTGGTTTCCGTTATTGGGGCGTTTTTTACGGCTATGGAAAAGGCTCCGATGTTGTCTCTGATATGTCAGGTGGCGTATTGCAAAAATTAACAGAAGGCGCCTCGATTCTTGGTCTGTTCGTTATGGGTGGATTAGTAAATAAATGGAC
The DNA here is from genome assembly GCF_963575615.1 of Listeria rocourtiae subsp. hofi. Taxonomy (NCBI): domain Bacteria; kingdom Bacillati; phylum Bacillota; class Bacilli; order Caryophanales; family Listeriaceae; genus Paenilisteria; species Paenilisteria rocourtiae. The sequence continues at coordinate 11,322 of NZ_CAUYTL010000054.1, forward strand.
AACAATTAATATCCCCATCGTTGTTTCTAAAACGACAAACCAGGAAGGGAAAACGACAACAGTTACTGTACAAGATATTTTGGATAGTTTGATGCCTGGTATACTGGCATTAGGACTAACTTTTGCTTGTATGTGGCTTCTGAAGAAAAAAATCAATGCACTTTGGATTATATTCATGTTATTCGGACTTGGTATTATTGGTTATATACTGGGAATCTTCGCCGTTCCAGGTTCGTGATGACGGATAATCGAGTAGGAGGAGCCGTTAGGCTCCGACCTCTCACACCACCGTACGTACCGTTCGGTATACGGCGGTTCAAT
>NZ_CAUYTL010000055.1:0-10757 GCF_963575615.1 Listeria rocourtiae subsp. hofi
GTACTTATTTCTATATACATATAAAGAGGATGGAACATCCGTTGATTTGTAGATCAACTTTTGTCCCATCCTCTTTTGATAGTTATTTTTTTGATGCATCAGTTGACGCAGAACCGTCATATTGTTTAAATGCGTCTTTCAAATCTTTATCATCAATCTTAACATCAGCTTTTTTGTATAGTTTTTCTAGTGCGGCAGTTTTTGTTTCTGCAGTTATTTTTGTTGCCAAGTAGTCTTTCTTCACTTGTGCTTTGTCTTTCTCAAAAGTAGTTTTTTCTGGGTGATCTAACATTTTGATGATGTGGTAACCAGCGTCTGTTTTAATAACTGGGCTGATATCACCTTTGTTTTTCAATGCGTAAGCTGCTTTTTCGAATTCAGGCAACATTTTACCAGGACCGAATGGAGCAAGTTTACCGCCTTGTGTAGCAGAACCAGTATCTGTAGAGTTAGCTTTTGCTAGTTCTTCAAAGTTACCGCCAGTTGTTACTTTCTTATGAAGATCGTCAGCTTTTGCTTTATCAGCAACTAAGATATGTTCTACAGTAATATTTGGTTTCCAAGTTTTGTAGTATGCTTCTAATGCTTTATCGCTTGTGTCAACAGAAGCTTCTGCTGCTTTTGTGCTTAAAAGATCGAATTTCAGGTAATCTGACTTGAATGTTTTCTCAGTGTAACCACTTTGTTGTAACATGCTTGCAAGTTGATCACCATATTGGTCTTCAAAAGTCTTGTAAGCTGCATCGATTTCTTTGTCTGTCACTTTATATTTGTCTTCTAAAATCTTAGTCATTGCTAATTGCGACACGTATTGATCGCCGACTTTATCTTTCATTGCATCGTAAAGTTCTTGTTGTGTTACATCTCCGGCTTTCGTTTCAACAACGGCGTCATTCGCAGAGTTCCCGCAAGCTGCTAAGCTGAATAGACCCACCATTGATACCATACCTAATACTAATTTCTTCTTCATTAACTAATACACGCTCCTCAAAAGTTTAAAATAAGTTCTGGTTTAACTACACCCTTATCATACCACATAATGGTTAGCAATAAAGTAAAATGTCAAAAATCTAATCTATTTCTAATTTTGTCTAGGGCTTCTCTGGGCTAGGATAGCATAACTCCTTCAAATGTTGCTGAAAAAAGAAGTAACAGTACTGCAATATTTACAACCCGGTAAAATAATTGGCATTGTTTTGGATTAAAATCTTGTTTTGTCGCATATCGTTCGACTAGAAAATTAAAAGCAAATAAAGCGATAATCCCAAAAGCGGCGTATAGAACATAAAGTAACACTGAATTCCTCCTTACTCTTCTGACACAAGCACCGAAAAACCACGATCAGCATCTTCTACAAAAGTATGTTTTGGTGTTCCAATGATATTTCTAATATGAATGAAATCTGGATAGCACATTCCTGCATGAATCGCAATCAAAATAAGAAAAAGAGGCGAGTGGAGTACAGGTGTCACTATCATGGCAACGATTAATAACACTGAAATTACAATAAACGGCAAAGCAAGTGCTACAATATAACGCCATTTTGGAATAACACGCTTTACTCGCATTTGTAAACATGGCAAGATATAAAAATGGCTTTTAAAGCGCATTTGCAGGCCATTACGATAGGGTAATAACGCGAGTAAGTGAAGACATTTGTGAATTGGGTACAATAAAAGTAAGGCAATGAACGTAGGTAATTCAAAAATCATCACAAATTGACCAGGAAAAGCCAAATTTTCAATTAAAACTAGGACGCACATAACGGCGAGTGAAATTAAGCTGGATTTAAAAAAGACGCGGTTATATTCATCTTTTCGCTCCACATTAATTGTTTTTAAACAACGCATGGATAACTAATCCTCCATCTACATAAGAAAATATGTGATTCACAGTAAGAATAATTATCCAAAACATCCAGACTCACTGATCACTTTAGTATTGTAGTCCCTGTAGCATTTTTTTTCAACCTTTTTCTAAATAATAAACAATAGGCTGTGAATAATTTGTGTCAAATGATGATTCTTTACGATTAAAAAAGACGTAAATGCTCTGCGGGAGAACAGTTTACGTCTTTTAAGTTATTTGGTTTCTTTTTTGTCTTTTTTTAATGTTTTTTCTAAGTCTGAGATTGTTTTTTGCATATCTTTAATTTCCTCTTTTAGACGAGCTTTTTCAGGTTCCATTTCTTCATTCCAATTGGCTACTGATTCTTTAATGTCTGTTGATAAATCTTTCAATAAAGTTGTGCCTTCTTTACTTAGAACTTGAACGGATTGGAACAGGTCTGTTGCGTTATAGGCTAGCTCTTTTAAGATTACACTTGCTTCGCCTGATTTAGAAGCGATATCTTGGCGTATTTCACGACCGGATTTAGGTGCTAGAATCAGTGCTGTTGCAGCGCTTGTAATACCTCCGATGAGTACGCCGAGTAAGACAGATTTTGTATTCATAGTTAACACTCCTTTAGACTTCTTTGGCAATTTTGTCAGCTAGTTCTTGGAAGGCTTCTTTGGAATACCAATTGGCATTGTCCGCCCACTTCAAGCCGAAATCATCTTTATTTTTATAGCGGGGAATAAGGTGAATATGAAAATGAAAGACGCTTTGTGATGCGATTTCTTCATTGTTATTCAAAATATTAAGTCCTTTTAATGGTAAAGCTTTTTTGAGTCCTGCTGCAATCTTAGGAACACGCTGAAAAATTTCTGCTGCTGTTTCTTCTGGTAGGTCAAAAATATTGCGTGCATGTTGTTTTGGGATAACGAGCGTGTGGCCTTCTGTTACTTGCCCTAAATCAAGAAAAGCATACACTTTGTCATCTTCATAAACTTTAGCTGAAGGAATCTCGCCGTTTACTATTTTGCAGAAAATACAATCATCCATATTGAAATAGACACCTCCGAATAAATTCACTCTCTTCTGTATCTAATGTACCATAAAATCGCGCAAAACGCATGCGTGAAACAAACTGGAATTAGTTAATTTATAGCGAAAACGGTATTAACTATGCTATTATAGGGACAATAAGATGGATAATAGGAGTGATAATATGGCTTTAGTAGAGGTTCATAATTTAACTGGAGGCTATACGAAACGCCCAGTTTTAAAAGATATTTCCTTTACAATTGAGGAGCGTCAAATTGTTGGATTGATTGGTTTGAATGGCGCTGGTAAAAGTACGACGATTAAGCATATTACAGGATTGATGCAACAGAAGCAAGGCACAATAACGATTAATGGGCATACGTTGACGGAAAATACGGAGGAATATCGCAAGCAGTTTGCTTATATTCCGGAAACGCCGGTTCTATATGAGGAGTTGACGCTAAAAGAACATTTGGAGCTTACAGCGATGGCTTATGGTTTGACGGAAGAGGAAATGAATACTCGGATGGTACCTTTGCTAAAAGAATTTCGTTTGGAGAAGAAGCTGAACTGGTTTCCTGCCCATTTTTCAAAAGGAATGAAGCAAAAGGTAATGATTATGTCGGCGTTTTTGATTGAGCCGAACTTGTATATTATCGATGAGCCATTCGTGGGGCTTGACCCGCTTGGTATTCAGTCACTGTTGCAGTGGATTGAAGAGATGAAGGATACAGGTGCAAGCATTTTGATGTCGACGCATATTTTAGCAACGGCCGAGAAGTATTGTGATAGCTTTATTATTTTACATGACGGAATTATTCGCGCGCAGGGAACACTTGCTGATTTGCAGGCGGATTTTGAAATGCCAGGAGCTTCGTTAGACGAGATTTACGTACAATTAACTAGGGAAGAAGAGCAGGCCGATGAAGTTTGATGCGGTAGGTTTATTTAAGAAGCGTTTTGGTAGTTATATGGAAGAAGTCAGCCGATATATGCGCTATATGTTAAATGATCACTTGCTTTTCGTACTGATTATTGGTGTGGGGGCGTTTGTTTACTCGTATTCTGGCTGGGTGAAGACGCTGACGCCTGTTTTTCCAGCGATTCCTTTGATGGTGATTTTGCTGACAGCGGCAATTGCAGTGACAACGATTAACACATTGCTTAAACGGCCGGATGCGGTGTATTTGATTGTTCAGGAAAAAGCGATGAATCAGTATTTCAAAAAGGCAAATGTGGCTAGTTTTTGGATGCAGATTTATATCTTTATTTTAGTTTTAGCTGCGTGTATGCCAATGTATGCTGTTGTAACTGGGTTTAGTTTTTCGAGATTTTTCCCGTTGTTGCTCGTAATGCTTTTGATTAAGTTGTGGAATGTGTATTTTCAATGGGAATCTATGAAGCTTGAAAATGCTGATACGACGTGGTTATTTACGCGAATTGTGGTGAGTGCAGCGTTGATTTATTTGGTACTGGCATTTAATTTGATTTGGTCGATACCGGTGACGCTAGTCGTACTTCTAGTGAGTTATGTGTGGATGAAGCGCAAAACGGTGGGGTTGACGATTCGTTGGGAATATTTGATTGATAAGGAAGAAGCGCGGATGAATAGGTTCTATCGTCTGGCGAATTTGTTTACGGATGTTCCACACTTAAAAGGAACAGTGCGTCGTCGTGCGTATCTAGATTTCTTGTATCGCCCGATTCCGTATGCCAAAGAGAAGTCATTTGCATATTTGTGGAGCCGAACTTTTGTAAGAACAAATGAATTCATGGGGCTCTATGTACGTTTGACGGTTATTGCATTCTTATTGCTTGTCTTTGTGCAAGGATTTTATCTTAATATTATTTTTTCGCTCTTGTTTATTTATTTAACTGGATTTCAGTTTATTCCGATGTTACGCCATTTCGATGGACAGGTGATGTTAAAGCTTTATCCCGTTGATGACCATTTTAGACGGCGCTCGTTTATTCATTTCTTGCGGATTTTGCTTTTAGCCCAGGCGTTGTTGTTTGGGATTGTGGGAATTGCGCAGAATGGTTCGATTGGTGGCGTGATTATATTAGCGGTGAACTTGGCTTTTGTGGCGGTGTTTACATTCGTATACGTGCCATATAGGGTGAAAAGGATTTATCAATAAGACGAAAAAGAAAAATACGTTGTTGAAAACGGGTTTCAACAACGTATTTTTTAATGTTTGATTGTAAACGCTTATTATTTTTCATCATGGAAATATTCAGGAAAGTGGTACACATCAACATGTGAGAAACCGCTTTGTGAGCTATTGCTACGAATATGTTCCATGATTTTATTGTGTTCGCGACCGGTTTTCCAATGTTGATAGTCGTCACCACTATCCCAGAAGGTGATAATGAGGTATTTGTTTTCGGTTCTGGATTGTAGTAGTTGCATACATTGTAGACCGCGTGCTTCGTGTAAGGTCAAGGCAACCGATTGATATAATTTTTGAAAAATAGGAATTTCTTCTGAGCGCAGGTACAAATATTCGAATGTTACAGTACCATAGCCTTTTATTTCACCAAAGTTTTGATTGATTCGATAAGCTGTTCCTTCTCTAAAAACGGTAGATTCGGTTGTTTCCTCTAAAAGGATGGAGTCACCAAAATTTTGTAGCAGTAGGATGTTACGGGTTGGATTATCTGATAGAATTTGGCGAAGAAAGTGTTCAGTTCCGCTTGTGATATACGCATATTTCATAAAAATGGCCTTCTTTCTATAAGTAATATGTAAAACAGGATAAATTATTCCATAACTAAATACTACAACTATATTCCTCTTTCTGCAAAAATAAAACGTTATGGAGTGTCTTATCTGGTTTTTAAATTGATTTTTTGGTATGCTGTAGATTGTAATAATTATAAAGTGCGCTAGGGATTTATGTGCTTTAATGAACATGAAGGGGTTTTGTTTATGAAGAAGTTAGAGAATGACTTATTTTTACGTGCCGCTAGAAAAGAAGCTGTGAATCAGATTCCGGTTTGGTATATGCGACAAGCAGGGCGCTCACAGCCAGAATACCGCAAGCTAAAGGAAAAGTATTCATTATTTGAAATTACGCATCAGCCGGAGCTATGTGCTTATGTGACGCGCCTTCCTGTCGAGCAATATGGTGTGGATGCGGCTATTCTTTATAAAGATATTATGACGCCACTTCCTGGTATGGGTGTGGATGTGGAGATTAAGAGTGGGATTGGGCCGGTAATTGCGAATCCGATTCAGACTGGTAAGGATGTTGAGCGATTGACGTCGTTTCAAGCCGATGAGCATGTACCGTATGTGTTGGATACAATTCGTTTGTTAACGGAGGAACAGCTCACTGTACCACTGATTGGTTTTGCTGGGGCACCGTTTACGCTTGCAAGTTACATGATTGAAGGGGGGCCGTCCAAAACGTACCATCAAACGAAGGCATTTATGTATACGCATGAGGCGGAATGGCATATGTTGATGCACAAATTAGCGGTGATGACGGCGGATTATTTGTTAGCACAGATTAAAGCTGGGGTTAGCGCTGTTCAAATTTTTGATTCGTGGGTTGGTGCGCTTAGTGCCGCGGACTACCATACATATATTAAACCTGGTATTGCGCAAATTATAACAGCAGTGAAGAAGGAAAGCCCTCTGACACCTGTTATTATGCAAGCAGTTGGCGCGACGCATTTGTTGCCTGAGTGGCGCGATTTAGATGTGGATGTGGTTGGTGTAGACTGGCGGATGTCTATTGCGGATGCTAGAATGAGAGCTGGTGGCAAGGCGTTGCAGGGGAACTTGGATCCTTCGCTACTTTTGGCGCGCGAAAAATGTTTGGATCAGGCAAATCTTATTTTAGCAGAGGGAACGCAGGAACCTGGCTTTATTTTTAATTTAGGGCATGGTGTTTTTCCAGAGGTGCAGCCTGACATGTTGAAGGAATTAACGACGTTTGTACATGAGAGAAGTGCAATTTTACTAAGGGGTGGAGAGCAGTGAGCAGGAAAGTTGGATTGTTGGTAATGGCATATGGAACGCCTTATAAAGATGAGGATATTGAGCGTTATTATACAGATATTCGGCATGGACGTACGCCAAGTCAGGATTTGATTGATGATCTTCGTTCTCGGTATCACGCGATTGGTGGGCTTTCTCCACTTGCTAAGATTACGCAGGCACAAGCGTTTGGACTGGCGGAGACACTGAATGGCATGCAATCGGATATTGAATTTAAGGCATATATTGGACTGAAGCACATTGAACCGTTTATTGAAGATGCGGTACAAGAAATGAAAAATGATGGTTTGGAAGAAGCGATTTCGATTATTTTGGCACCACACTATTCTAGTTTCAGTGTGAAGGAGTATAATGGGAGGGCTCTTAAAAAGACGGAAGAGATTAGTGGGCCAGTGATTCAGACAATCGATAGTTGGTATGATGAACCGAAATTTATTGAGATGTGGACGAAACGGATTAATGCTGTTGCGATTCCGAAAGATGAGTTAGATCAGACGGTGCTTATTGTTTCGGCGCATAGTTTGCCGGAGAAGATTAAGGAGCATGGTGATCCATACCCAGATCAGTTGGCGGAGACAGCGAAATTGATTTTTGACCAAGTGGATATACCACACTATGCATTAGGTTGGCAAAGTGAGGGCAAAACGGGGACGCCTTGGCTTGGGCCTGATGTGCAGGACTTGACGCGTACTTTGTTTGCGGCGCACGGCTACAAGCATTTTATTTATACACCAGTTGGATTTGTAGCGGAGCATTTGGAAGTGTTATATGATAATGATTATGAGTGTAAAGTGGTGACTGATGACATTGGAGCGGTCTATCACCGTCCACCGATGCCAAATGATGATCAAGAATTTTTAGATGTATTGGCGACGGTCGTTTGGAAAAGTTGGAATAAATAGAGATAAATTTAACTAAAAGGTGAGTGTTTCCTGTGGTCAAGAAAAAAATAGTTGTGATTGGTGGCGGAATTACAGGATTGTCGAGCACGTTTTACTTAAAAAGGGAGCTTGAAAAACAGCGGTTGGATTATGAATTGGTTTTGCTGGAAGCGGGGACAAGAGTTGGGGGAAAGATTGAAACCGTTAGGCGTGATGGGTATGTTATTGAGCGTGGCCCTGATTCATTTTTGAGGCGGAAGCCAGAAATGCAGACTTTAGTACAGGATTTAGGGCTGGAAGATCAGTTGGTAGAAAATGCAACGGGAGATAATTATGTTCTCGCAAAACAGGATCTCCATGCGATTCCACGTGGATCAATCATGGGAATTCCGGCGCGATATCGTCCATTTCTTAAGTCTAGATTGCTTTCTGCGAGTGGCAAGCTACGTGTGCTTGGCGATTTGTTTTTGGGAAAGCAACAAGTGAACGGTGAAGATATGTCTCTGGGTGCCTTTTTGAGGGCACGTGTTGGTGACGAAATGGTTGATAATGTGTTGGAGCCATTAATGTCGGGAATTTATGCAGGTGATTTGAATGAGATGAGTGCGGAGGCGACTGGTGAGCATTTTTTACGGCTGGAGCGTGAGCATGGAAGTCTGATTAAGGGGATTCGCGCTATGTATAATAAAACGACGGCAAAGCAAGCTTCAGAATCAACCTTTTTGACGCTAAGAGATGGTTTAACAACGATTGTGGAGGCGCTAGAAAAAGAACTTTCTACAAAAATAGTGAAAAAAGGAAAGCGAGTGCAAAAGATTTTAAAACGAGCGCGCGGCTATGAGTTAACGATATCCAATCAGGAGAAGTTGCAGGCCGACAGTATTTTTATTGCGTTGCCATATCACGAAATTATTCCGATGTTCCGAGAGAATGCAGTTTTTGAGGAAATTGGTGAGATTCCAGCGGCGAGCGTGGCGTCTGTTGGGATGATTTTTCCGAAGGATGCTATTGAGCGGGACATTAAGGGAAGTGGATTTGTTGTGTCGCGAAATGAAGATTTTTCGATGACAGCTTGTTCGTGGATTCACCGAAAATGGCCACATACGGTTCCTGATGACAAAATATTGTTGCGTGCGTTCATTGGTCGTAGGAAAGAAGAATCGATTGTTGATTTAGCGGATAAAGCGATTGAAGAGACCGTTTTGAATGATTTGAATCGAATTATGACGATTAATCAGGCTCCAGAGTATACGATGGTCACACGCTGGCGAAATAGTATACCGCAATATACTGTGGGGCATTTGCAACGAAAAGCGGCGATTTTAGATGAGTTTCGTCAGGCGTATCCTGGTATTTTTGCTGGGGGAGCATCATTTGATGGTGTGGAGTTGTCGGAATGTGTGCGACAAGGAAAAGACGGAACAGCGCTGGTTTTAGATTATTTGGAGGGCTTGGAAATTTAAAGATAGATATATTAATATGTGGAGCAAGTACGCATGAAATCTATGTGTTGAATTGTATTTACCGCCTTCTATTCTAGCTTTAACGGTTGATTTTAGTGCCGTTGAAGCTTTTCTTAATTTATTACCATAATACTACCCAGTTTTAATCGTATTCTCATTTTCCTCGGGCATACTAGCAATATAGACAAACCCAATACGGGAGGAAAAAACAATGAATAGATTAGAAAAGAAAAGAATTGCAGAGAATATCAATTTATATATAAGATTGAACGGTTTCACGAAACGCTCTTTTGCGAAGGCTACTCATTTTTCGCAAGGTACAGCAGAAGCGATTTTGAATGGTAAGGTTATAAGTAATGCGAAATTCAATAAATACATAGTGAATATAACTGAAAAGCTAGGGTTGGATCCTCATTATTTTGAACAGGATAAGGAAGCAATCTTGTCAATGCCAATTCATTATCAAGAAGAAGAAGAGAAGATTCATATCGGTGACGAGAAGTACAATACTATTAGCGCGATGCTAAAAATTGGCGATGTCTATTATAGTAATTTGTAATGATGAAGAGTTGGTGTCCAAGTGTTGGGTGCCAACTTTTTATTTGCAATCGGAATACACGATGACTGAAATATGGTATTGTGGAGTAATAGATTGTTTGGAGAAAGGAGTTGTTGAATTGAAACCAGCAGCGATTTGTTTTTTTGATTTAGATGGGACTTTATTGACGGTTGATTCTATGGTGGCAACGAGTTCGGTGAAGGCTTTACAGAAATTACGCGCAAAAAATATTATGCCGATTATTGCGACAGGACGGACGTTATGTGAGATTGAGCAGGTGCTTGAGGTAACGGAGATGACTTCTGTAATTGCGATGAATGGTCAGTATGTTTTGTATGATGGGAAAGAGGTATATACGAATCCAATTGATGTGGACGAGATTAAAGCGTTACATAACGGAGCTAAGTCGCAAAATGTCGAAATGGCTTTTTATACGGAGGCAAAAATTTGTGGGACGGCACAAAATGAGGTAATGGAGAAGCATTATCGTTATTTAGGTGAGGAATCGCCGGATGTGGATGTGGAGCTTTATCTGAATGAACCAATTTATATGTTGTTGCTACTGTTGGAGCATGGAGATGATTATTTTCCAGAGCGTTTTCCTTATTTTCAATTTGTACGGAATACACCGTTTAGTAATGATGTAGTGCCAAAAGGTGGTTCAAAAGCACAAGGTATTGCTAAGTTACTAGAAGTCATGGGTTTTGAGGATGTTCCCACATACGCGTTTGGAGATGGCATGAATGATTTGGAGATGTTTGAGGCTGTGGATCACGCAATTGCAATGGGGAATGCGGTACCTGAGCTTAAATTGAAAGCCGAGTTTGTGACCGCGGATAACAATAGTGACGGAATTGAAAAAGGACTGCGATTATGCGGTTTACTTTAAAAGATAATATGAAAAGAGGATGGGACAAAAGTTGATCTACAAATCAACGGATGTTCCATCCTCTTTATATGTATATAGAAATAAGTAC
>NZ_CAUYTL010000056.1:0-10338 GCF_963575615.1 Listeria rocourtiae subsp. hofi
CTTTAGTTGAGTATACAAAAAACACCTATAGAATGCACTTCTTTTTTTGAAGTGTCCATTCTATAGGTACCATTGTAGATAAAATTCTTCTTTTTTTGATTACTAAATCAGCTACGTCCCGTAAACAACCGCAACAAGAACAAAAATAAATTCAAGAAATCCAAATAAAGACTAAGCGTCAAAACCGGCACGTCTTGCATCGTCACATCTCGTTTCATGATTTGGTTGAAATCAAATAATATATACAATGAGAACAACAATGTCCCTGCTCCTGCAAAAATCGTTGACATCAGCGAACTAAGCGGGAAAAAGATTGAGATTAACGAAATCACAACAACAATAAGTAAAGCTGCGAACAACCCTTTTGCCATAAATGATAGATCAGTTTTCATTTTTGCTCCCACAAACCCAAGGACTGTGAAGGTAACTGTAGCTGTTGCAAATGCCATTAAAACCGCGTTTCCTGCTCCTGCATCTAAATAATATTGTAAAGTAGGCGCCAAAACTAGCCCAGTCACGAATGCGAATGCCAATAATAAGCCATATCCAATTTTTGAAGCGCTCTTACTTTTGCGTACGAAAATCATCGCAATCAGTAACGCGAACTCCAATACTACAAGTGGAATGTAGAACGCCATCGGAACCTCTCGTCCAATAACAGTTCCAAGCGTTGCCATTAATAAAGATATGACAAACCAATTAAGTACTTTCTGCATAATTTCAGCTTTCGTCGCACCAGTTACAGTATGTTCAGCACTACGATAGGTTTCATTCATTATACTCTCTCCCATCCCTCAATTATTTCATTAGTATAACATGTTATATTGTATTTGAAAATGAGCATCACTAAAAAATGCATCACCAAATACCGCTCTCTCCAAACAGCGTTCATCGCACTAATTGCTTTCATATTGATTAGATTAATTGTATACTAGATTTTTTCAATCATGCCAAAGCCCATACCGCGCATCGAGCCGATACCACCTTGGACAAAATGATTTAGTAAGTATGGTTGACCGACAAGCTCAAATTTGCCGAGTGAGCAGGCAACGTGTAGATTATAACAAATGACGACCGTTTTTTTTATCGCTACTTCACGAAATTCCAAAGCGTCAATATCAGACTTTACATATTCTCCAAATTTATCGCGTAACTGAAAATATAAATTCCGCTTCAGAATAGCTTCAAAATCTTCTTCTTCCCACCAATAAAACCAATCTTTCTTTGTTTCTTTATTATGATCACGACATACGATTGGTGACAATGTCTTGAACGCCATGCGCCCTGCAACGATTTGTTCTTCCTGTACGATTTGGATATTCTTCACTTTGATTTGATTCATTTGCGAAAAAGGCAACAATTTATCTTTCACATTCACTAAGGCATTGTAATAATTAATACCTAATTCAGCATCTGCTGTCGCAAAATTAATTACGATGTTTTTTCGCTCTAGCTCAATAATAGTCCCATTAAACTTTGGTTTTGGTAAGTATACAGAAAAAGTAAAATTTTTTTGTTTATTTCCGCTATACATCTCCTTATACTTCGCCTCGTTTGATTTTGAGAGCCCTGCTTTCATAACGCTAACAACCTTGCGCCGATAGTCTGCGGGAATCTTATTGGAACTAAGTTCGCAACTTATTTTTAGTCTCATCCCAATCCTCCTCTTGATTGTTTCCACACGATACTAATATATCACTATTTCCCATATACATCCAATGATAACCTCCTCTTTCTTTCTCAAACTTTCTTTAGTACAATGAATGAAAGAAGATGCTGTTTAAACAGAGTAGCAAAATCGGAGGGACACATATGGGTAAAGCCGTTTATCATGATATTTATTTAGAGTTAAAAAAAGAAATTGAAGAAGAACAATACGCTTTTAAAGAGATGTTACCAACAGAGCATGCCCTTGCTTCTCGCTTTCGTTGCAGTCGCAACACGGTTCGGCGCGCGATTTCTGAACTCGTCAAAGTAGGCTACGTACAAAGCGTTCGCGGCAAAGGCGTCATGGTTATTCATCAACATGCATCGATTGAATTCATGTTTGGTGGCGTGGAAAGCATGAAGGAATCTCTCACTCGTAATCATAAAACATTTCAGACAAAGGTCGTGCATTTTGAGGAATTAACAATCGACGCAACATTGGCAGAAAAAACGATGTTACCAATCGGTACAGACGTTTTTTATATTAAGCGCCTGCGTTTAGTCGAAGAAGAAGCATTGATTCTTGATGTAAACTATTTTGATTGTAAAGTCGTTCGCGATCTGACTCCCGAAAAAGCCGCGCAGTCCATCTATGAATACATCGAAGACGATTTGCGCGTCAAAATTGTTACTTCTAAGCGATATATCGTCGTTGAAAAGGCACTTCCAGATGACAAAAAACATCTCGATTTAGCAGGCTACGATTGCCTAGCTGTTGTCAAAAACTACACGTATGATGCTGATGGGACGATGTTCGAATATACAGAATCACGCCATCGCCCTGATCGCTTTGTTTTCTTTGATTCTGCACAACGACTAAAATAAATCTAGCTCCACCTAAACTCCACTTTTACACATTATAATAAAGATAATCGTGTTTTCAAGGAGGTTTTCATGAAGAAAATATTAGTTGTAGAAGATGATCCAAATATTCTAGAGGTCACTCGCGCATTTCTTATTGCAGAAGGATACGAGGTCTTTGCATCAGAAAACGGGATGGAAGCATTTGGAGTTTTTGAATCGCAGACGTTTGACCTAATTATCATGGATATTATGATGCCAAAAATGGATGGCTATACGCTTTGTGAACTTATTCGTATAAAGTCAAGTACCCCCATTCTAATGCTTACTGCTTTAGGCGAAGAGGACTCTGAATTAAAGGGATTCGAGCTTGGCGCAGATGACTATATCCAAAAACCTTTTTCATATAAAGTATTGCTAAAACGCGTGGAAGCGCTCATTCGTAGAAGTTCTACAGAATCACCTGATAATATTCCTATACTAGAGCTAGCCGAAATCACGTTGAATACCGAGTCCTTTCAAGTCACATCTCACGGTCAATCGGTAGAACTAACTCGCAAAGAATTCGATATCTTACGCCTACTCATGAAAAATCCAGGTCGCGTTTTCACACGGGAAATGCTGTTGGAACAAGCTTGGGATTATGAATACATTGTCGATACGAAGATCATCAATACGCACATCAAGAATCTACGCAAGAAACTCGCTACCGATAAAATCCAAACAGTTAGGGGTGCTGGCTATAAAATGGATTACTAAGATTCGTGCGAAAATCAGTGCTAAGATATTTTTCATCACACTAGCGTTATTAATCGTATTCACAGCTTTGATTTACGCGATGTTACTTTTATTTCTGCCAAATTTCTACCTTGATTATAAGAAACAAAAACTGGATAATGGTGCCGATTTAGTCGTGGAAACGTCTAAATCGGGCTCACTACAAGATATTGAATCTGCTATAGATGATTTTGCATCAACAAATAATATTTCACCATTCTTACTGAATAGTATGAATCAGATTGTCTATATTCCTTTTACTGAAGTCCAATCTACTGGGCAGGTTTCAACGGCTATTACGATGGACTCGTCCTCTGTTGCCACCTTTTCATCTGTGTCCAATACGAGCATCGAGAAAAAGTTGACAATTGACGGTAAGCCTTATACGTTACGTTACTTTATTAATATCCAACCATTAACAGATATCTCCTCCGTATTATTACTTTTTACACCTTATTTCCTGGTTTTTGTGCTAATTCTTAGTTTTATATCAGCCTACTTTTTCTCAAAAAGAACCGTAAAACCACTTTTGCGTATGAATGACGTTGCTAATAAGATGGCACGACTCGATTTTTCGGAAAATTTGCCAGTCAATTCCACAGATGAGATTGGGCAATTATCGCGCCACCTCAACGATATGGCGCATGAACTAGAAGGAACTCTCATTGATTTACAACGCGTTAACATTCAGTTAGAGACAGAGATTGCCAAAGAACGTGCACAGGAAGAAACACGAAAACAGTTTATTACTGCTGTCTCCCACGAGCTAAAATCACCAATTGCATCAGTGATGGGTCAACTTGAAGCGATGATTCATCGTATTGGCCCTTACAGCGATCGCGATACCTATTTAAAACGTTCTTACGAGACAATGGAGCAAATGTCGGCTCTCGTGCAAGATATGTTGGAAATATCACGTGTGGACAGCGCTGATTTTGAAATGAGCAAAACAACATTTAACCTCTCTACTTTTATTAGCGATTGCATCCAACAAGAACAGTGGCATCCCAAAGCCGCAAATCGACGTTTAAGCAAACAAATAACGTCTGACGTACTCATTCACGCCAACCAAAAACTAGTCGAAAAAGCAATTACAAATGTCATTCATAATGCTTTCCAGTACTCAAAAAATGATGATAAACTCGTTATCACACTGAGCCAAACAGCAACCAGCTGGCATTTTTCCATCTATAATGACGCACCCAAAATTCCAGATGAGGAACTTACTAAACTTTTCGATGCTTTTTATCGTCTCGAAAAATCGGGCAACAAGACAACTGGCGGAAGCGGCATTGGTTTATTCATCACTGCAACGTTTCTCGAAAAATCCAAGCTTTCCTACAAAATCGAAAATCAAGAACACGGCGTCAAATTCAGCATCTGGGAACCAGAATCCACCTAATCTACACATAAGGTCCACCATATCTCCATTTTCTTACGGTAAAGTTAGTTTTATCAAAGAAATTGGAGGTTTTTTTATATGGATTTTATCAGAAGAGCTTGTATCAGCATTTGGGCAAAGAAAGGCAAGTCATTCCTTATGCTTGTCTTACTATTCGTACTCTGTAGCCTCGTATTTGCAGGCTTTGCAATCCAATCAGCTACCGAAAAAAGTGCAGAGAACGCCCGCAAGAAACTCGGTGGTGAAGTAACATTAAATTTAAACATGGACAAGCTAATGAAAGATATGGAGGCGGGAAAACAACCGAAAGAGGTCCCGCCGCTTAAACTCGAAAACATCAGCAAAGTAAAAGATTTGGAGCAAGTAGCTAATTATCAGTATCTCGTAGACGCATCTGCAGCCAAAGTTGATACAGAGCCAATTAAATCAGAGAAAAAAGATGGTGATCAAGATGTATCTGTGGCTACTGCTGGTGGTGGCGGAGAGGCAAAGATGCCAGACTTCATGTTAACTGGTACAAATAATACAGACGGTATCGCTACTTTTAAAAAAGGAACCGAAAAAATAGTTTCTGGAAAAGGCCTTACTAATAAGGATAAAGGTAATCTCGCTGTCATTGAAAAACGTTTTGCCGATCAGAATAAACTCAAAGTTGGTGACACCTTTAAACTCAAAGAATTACAAACAGATAAGCCAATCGAATTTACCGTTCATGGCATCTATACGAGCAACCAAGCAACTGGATCCCAACAATTTCCTGTCGATTTCATGGAACCGGCAAATAAAATATACATCCCAGTCGATGCCGCTATACCATTTACTCACAACGGTTCTCTAACCTCAGCAACATATACAATGACAGACCCACAGTTAATCGATGCTTTCAAAAAAGCAGCTTCTAAAGTGAGTGAAGTCGATAAAGACTTCTACCGATGGGATGCCAATGATGAAGCTTATAAAAAAATGATGACACCTATCCAAAATGTTGCATCTTTCGCGAATGTCATCGTCATTATCACAGCACTTGCCGGTGGACTAATTTTAGCCCTTCTTGTTCTTTTATCCATTCGCGAACGCCGCTTTGAAATGGGTGTACTACTCTCACTTGGAGAAAATAAAGCAAAGCTAATTGGGCAATTTTTAGTTGAAGTTATCATGATTGGTTTGATTGCCTTCTCGATTGCCTGCATCACAAGTCAACCAATTGGTCAAGCCGTTACAAATCATATGCTGGCAAAAGAAGTGCAACAAGCAAAAGACAACGAAGCGGATGAAACACCTTCTGGCGCAATGGTTACTAGCTTCGGCGGTTCAGCGGATGCAGATAAACCAAAAGGTGAAGCTATCGATTCTGTAGATGTCACGATTTCAAGGCAAGACATGATTGAAGTCGGCGGCATTGGGATGCTAGTAATTATTATCGCAACCTTACTCCCATGTCTATTTATCATCAGACTTCAACCAAAAATGATCTTATCAAAAAACGATTAAAGGACAGGTGAATTTATATGGAAAATATTTTATCGTTAAACAATCTATCTTATCAATATCAGTCTGGTGGAAAAACCCAAACCATTTTAGAAAATACATCTTATGACTTTGACGCCAGCACATTCTATACTATCTTAGGCCCATCCGGTTCTGGAAAAACAACTATCCTCTCCATCGCATCGGGCCTCGACATACCAAATCAAGGACAAGTATTATTCCAAAAACAGAGCATTAACAAATCACTAAGCTTGCAAAAATACCGCAAAAACCATTGTGCCATCATTTTTCAAGCATATAATCTGATTCCCTATATGACCGCGCTACAAAATGTTATAACAGCAATCGGCATCCAGCATCCTGGCATGAAAAACAAGCGTGCCCATGCTATTAAAGTTTTAACAGAAGTTGGACTTACCGAAGATCAAATAAAACGTCCCGTCCTAAAGCTCAGCGGAGGGCAACAACAACGGGTCACTATCGCCCGAGCCCTCTCGGGTAGCGCCCAGATCATCTTTGCAGACGAACCAACTGGGAATCTAGATGGCGAAACCGCAGAAAAAATCATTTACTTATTCAAAGCATTGGCTCACCAAAAAGGAAAATGCATCATCATGGTAACGCACGATAAATCAATTGCAAAACAATCCGATATTACCTTAACGTTAAAAGGAAAACAATTAATAGAAACATTTTGATTAAGAAACCTCGCTAAGGCGAGGTTTCTTAAATTTGTTTAAACAAATTTAAGAAAAGGCTTGCATAAGTTGTTTAAACAACTTATAATAAATCTAATGAAATCGATTACATATTATAATTATCAGAAAGAGGGGAATTTTAAGATGGCAAAGGTTACAAAAAAAAATATCGCAGCAATAATTGCAGCAATTGGTGGCGAAGATAATATTAATATGGCAACGCACTGTATTTCTCGTCTCCGTTTCCAACTTAAAGATGAATCCATTGTAGATGAAGAAGCACTAAAGAAAATCGATATTGTACGAGGTAATTTCAGCTCTAATGGCCAGTATCAAGTCGTTATCGGCCAAGGAACAGTTGATAAAGCCTATGAGGAACTCGTTCGTCAGACAAATGTCAAAGAAGTCACTACCGCAGAACTAAAAGAAGAACATGCGAAAAAATTGAATCCACTCCAAAAAGTCGTGAAAATGCTTGCCGATGTTTTCATTCCGATTTTGCCAGCAATTGTAGCTAGTGGTCTTTTACTTGGTATTAATAATGTGCTCGTTGGTGTTGGAATTTTTGTCGAGGGTAAATCACTTGTTGATATGTATCCGAACTTGGCTAGTATTGCTGGAATGATTAGTATGATTGCCGGGACCGCCTTTGCCTTCTTGCCAGCACTTGTTGGTTGGTCGGCTGTAAAATATTTCGGTGGAAACCCGCTGATGGGAATTGTGCTCGGACTCGTGCTAGTTAATCCTGCATTGATGAGTGCTTATGATATCGGGGTGAAAGAGCCTCAGTACTGGAACTTCTTTGGGCTTGAAGTAGCACAAATCGGTTACCAAGGTCAAGTATTGCCAGTTCTTGTGGCCGCTTGGGTGTATGCTTCCATTGAAAAAGCGCTACGTCGTGTCGTTGCCGATGCTTTCCAATTACTAATTGTAGCCCCAGTAACGCTTCTTGTGACGAGCGCACTTTCACTCATTGCGATTGGACCTATCACGCTCTGGATTTCTAACTGGATTACAGATGGGATTGTTGGCCTATCTAATATTTCACCTATGATTACTGGTATTCTATTCGGTGCTTGTTTCGCTCTTCTAGTTATTACTGGAATGCATCATGCTTTCCTTGCCGTCAATCTACAACTTATTTCAACGACGGGTAGAACGATGTTTTGGCCAATTCAAGCACTTTCCGATACAGCGCAAGGCTCGGCTGCACTAGCTATGGCTTTTGTGACTCGTGACAAAAAGAATCGTAGCATTGCACTCACTTCCGCACTTTCTGCCTATCTCGGAATTACAGAACCCGCGATGTTTGGGGTCAATTTACGAGCTAAATATGCCTTTGTTTGCTCGATGATCGGTGCTGGACTTGCTGGCGGATTCATCGCTTACAACGGGGTTATCTCACAATCAATCGGTGTCAGCGGTTTGTTCTCAATCCTCTCCATTACGCGAGCAGGTTGGGGAGCATACGCAATTGGTATGCTGATTGCGATTGGTGTTCCCTTTGTACTAACATGTATTATCGGATTAGCAAGACGAAAACAAGGAAATGCAGGATTTTAGGAGGATTTTTAAGATGAACAATGAATGGTGGAAAAAAGGAACAGTATACCAGATTTACCCGCGCAGTTTTAACGATTCGAATGGTGATGGCATCGGTGACATTCGTGGCATTATTGAGAAATTAGATTACCTCGCCAAACTCGGCATCGATTTACTCTGGTTGACACCAATGTATGTGTCACCACAACGCGATAATGGCTACGATATTGCAGATTATTTTGCGATTGATCCACAGTACGGAACAATGGCCGATTTTGAAGAGCTTTTAGAAGAAGCGCACCGTCGCGGGCTAAAAATTATGATGGACATGGTGGTCAACCACACATCGTATCAGCATCGCTGGTTTCAAGAAGCGCTAAAAGGCAAGGACAATCCGTATCGCGATTATTATATTTGGAAAGACCCCGCAGCAGACGGCGGACCACCGAATAACTGGCTTTCAAAATTCAGCGGTTCAGCATGGGAGCTAGATGCCGCATCTGGCCAGTATTACTTGCATCTTTATGAAGTGGGGATGCCAGATTTAAACTGGGAGAATCCAAAACTCCAAGAAGAAATCTATCAAATGATGGCTTGGTGGAGCGAAAAAGGTATCGACGGCTTCCGTTTAGATGTCATTAATAACATCTCAAAAAATCCTGATTTCCCGAATGATTCATTGACAACAGCACAGGATGATGGCCGTAAATTTTATGTTGACGGACCACATGTTCATGATTATCTACATCAGATGAATCGGCGCGTTTTTGCGAAATATAATCTTGTGACTGTTGGCGAAATGTCCTCCACAACACCAGAACAATGCATTAAATATACGCATCCAAAACGGGAAGAGCTGTCAATGGTGTTCAATTTTCATCATATGAAAGTTGACTATCCTAACGGGAAGAAATGGGCTAGTGCAAAATATCAACTATCAGATTTGAAGCATGTCATGGCCGAGTGGCAGTTGAAAATGGCGGCTGGCGGTGGTTGGAATGCCTTATTTTGGACGAATCATGACCAACCAAGAGCGCTTGCACGTTTTGCCGACGATCAAATATATCGGGAGCAAAGCGCAAAACTTCTAGCAATTATCTTGTTTGGTTTACAAGGAACTACCTATATTTATCAAGGTGAAGAAATCGCGATGACTGATGCTAATTTTACGGATATTTCGCAGTACGATGATGCAGAATCACGGAATGCGTATAAGCAAATGCTTGCAGACGGTGTATCCGAGACCGACGCATTACAAATTTTGCGTGAAAAATCACGGGAAAATGCTCGAATTCCAATGCAATGGAATGATGATGCCCATTCTGGTTTCACAAAAGGAAAACCTTGGCTCGCACCGATTCACGAAGATACTTGGACAGCTGAGAAAGCCCTCGCGAATCCCGATTCTATTTTTTATACGTATCAACGCCTAATTGCTTTACGCCATAGCCATGAAATTTTTGCAAATGGTGATTTCCGGCTATTAGACGCTGCTAGTGAAACGATTTACGATTACGAGCGTCAATGGAATAGTGAGACATTGCTTGTCGTAGGGAATTTTAGTGCAGAGGAGCAAGTTTGGAATCTTCCAGAACGACATCATAATAAAAATTGCCAAATCCTCGAATCTAATTATCCGCATGAAGCGATAACAAATACACTTGTTTTACAGCCTTACGAAGCCTTGCTGTTGCATATAAAATAAAATCAGCTAAAAAAATAATACTTTACTTTACAAGCATCACGTGTTAGTATTATCTCATGCGATGGGCCTACAAGCAGTGTGAAGATTCCACTGCCAACCCCTTAAACATCAATGCTTTGTGGAAGGCAGTTTAAGGGCGCTATAAAAGAGTCTGAGACAAAAGGTTCTCTGACCTAGAAAAATACGTATCCAAAATCTGCATTTAGATTTTGGATACG